>JACDGC010000289.1 GCA_013815535.1 Ktedonobacterales bacterium | reverse complement strand
AACCAACTGGGCTTTAAATTCCGCTGTGTAGTGTTTTCTTCCGGTACTCATCAACCGTTCTGTCCCTTAGAAGTGCCGCTTCCATTGTCCAACTTCTCTGGGTCATTATACTGCTGCCACCGAGAGTACCCACACAACAAGCAACGCGAATCAAATTTGGAGTATCTCACATCCCTTGCTGCTCACTTGCTGCACCAAAAGTGTTCATGACCCGGGTTTGTTTACCCAACCCGTAAGCCCCCTGAGATACAGCGAGTAGCGATTACACGGCATACGAAAAAAATGATCGTGTTGGAAGATCGCTCGGCCACCGGACGGATCCAGCGAGTGCGCCAATCTCAGGTGATGTATTGCCCCAATGACGCAGCTTGGGAGCCGATTGTGCAGGCTAACCAGGCTGCCTTGATGGCTGGTGCATCGTTTGAGCAGTTTCTAAGCCATCTCGGAATGTATAGCGTACACGTGAAGATGAAGTAGCGGCTTCCGTCTTGTATTTGTGGAAGGGAAGGAGGCGGTTCACTTGGCAGTCATGCCGTTACTGGGCATGACGGATGACTGCGTAATTCCTGCCCTCCTCACGAGCATTGATGCTCGCGAGGAGGATCATGACTGGTGGCAACCTGGGAAGAGTTTGCGCATGAGCCTACAGTTCAGAACGGCTTCGGTGATGTAACTTGATACATGGCGCATCTTTGCCGGATAAAAGCAACTGGCGATATCCTCTGAGGGTTGGCCACTGCTTCCGTGAAGACGCTCGTCTTGTCTGTACCATATCATGGCGAGATCAGAAATGGTTTGCCGAAGGTTGCTTAGCGACTCATTCATCTCTGAAAATGGCGGGATCATGTCCTAGATGAGCCACGAATTGGTATCAATGCGCCATTGATGAATAGCACATTGAGTTGGGACTTGGAATAATATCCCTGATTTCGCCGACGTTTGTACGTATAACGTGCCTCATCATGATCCTGCCAAGATTTTGGAGAGGAAGCGAGCACCAACAGTTGAGGAAATGTGCAACAGCGGTAAGCCAGATTATGATACTGAACGAGCCACGAATTCTGACAAACTACACGGAGGATCAAACTGATGGAAGCCCTGCTTGAGCCGCTGTATTGTGCGCGCCTCCACGTACGCGGTATGCTCCAACGAGTTTCACGCAAAACGGACCCGGTGCCCCTCGATGACACGGTGTATCGGCACACCCTCCACACCCTCGAAATATTGGCTGCCTGTGTCGTACGCGCGAGCATCCATTCGTGTTAGCGGTGGCCTATCATGCCGTCCTACACGATGCAACCCAATATTTACACCATTATCGGGCACTGCCTGCATCACGGTTGGCTGCCTAGATATTGGCGCAGTTTCCGTGCGCACTTCTCCCAGATGGTGTAGCGCCACATGGTCGGCGGGAGCCATAACGAAGCGAGAAAGCTTCTCCAGAGCGGACGTTGGGCAACCAACGTCTTTTTTTGTGTCCAAAACACCGTCTAGTTGCCATTAGATGAGGTGTGCCAGCAACGCCTCTATCAAGTCTACTGGAGCAAGAACCCTGCGGGCGATTTCACCTTGTTGCAAGGGGCCACCTACGACTACACCCTTCCCCCTGATCAGCCTCCGCCAGCACCGCAGACCGACTGGTATCACACCCCTCTCACCCAGGGAGCCTCGTGGAATGAACCCTTTCTCGCCACCGGCGCGGGGGAGGCGCTGGTATTTGAGGCCCACAGGGCGCCAGAGGGGCTGTAAATGACGAGATTGCCATCGTTTTGCATCGCCAACGAATACGCGCCATTGGGCGACCACAGCGCCTGCCCCGCAAAAAGCGCCTCGCCCACTGCCAGGTTGTTACAATAGGGGACAGTGGGTTGGGAACTCATTTGTGAGGCGCTGACCCAGCCATCCTGGCCGCCATAGTGAATGCGGAACCAGCGCGGGGTGCCATTGTACGATCCCCCATCGCGCCAGCACCAGGTGGGCACCCATGTGCCCGCGGGAACGGTCGCCGTGGCGGAACAGCGCGTATCAGAACACGTCAGCAGCGCCGCGGTCGTAAATACATCCCCGGCATCGCCGGAGGCGGCCAATGCCGGGGTCATGAGCGGACGTACCCCCAGGACAATCAACAGCAACAGGAGTCCTCGGTACCATTTACGGGTCATCAGGATCCTCCTTACCATGGCTCCCATCAAAACCGATGTGTGATCGCTCCCCCGCGCAACGCCGGAAGGGTGGCCATCAGGCGTCTTCATACCAGCCCGCCCGCCGATCCCGTTCCCAGCGCCGCAGCCGCTCATACTCCTTCGGCTTCCAGCGTTTCATTAAACCGCGCTTGAGTGGTTTGCACAGCGCGCAGCAACACTGCTTGCGCTTGCGGTGTTTTCGCATGACACCCTCCTCGCGCGCCACCTCAACGGGTGGCTAGCGCATCGGGGGATGGTCCCAGCGATAGCCCATCGAGAGTAGCAGTTGGCGGATTAGGCCTCTGCCGCTGCTCCGCCTTAGCTGCGTGGCCCAGAACGCTCAGAATACCAAGTCGCACTCCCATAACTCCGCTGACCGGGGCGCTCTGATTCCCCATCATCGACTTCTGAACGGACATCAGCGCCCCATGTGTCAGCGCGCGTCGGATCATCGTGCCAAGTATCGGAGCGATAGGGACGCTGCTGACCACCAAATGAGACATTCGCCCGCCCTTGCTGACTCCGCGAGATGCGCCACCACATATAGATGCCAAAACCACCAGTCAAGACGAGGGCCAAGATGAGCAAATCGAGCAACACCGAGGCTTGGCCCCCACTCTGAGCACTGGTCGTTCGCCCATCCTTGGCGGATGGCGTCGTGGCGCTCGCTGTGCCCTGAGCAATTGGGGTCGCATGCGGCGTCGCGGTGGCATTGGCGCTTTTGGGCGTCGCCGTGGGCTGAGCAGGGGCAACTCCACCACTGAGGCCATATGCACCATTGCGATAATATTGCCCGACCGTAATGCGCAAATAGCCCCCATCATCGTCGGCATATTGGCTGACATGCGTGTTGCAGGCATTACAACCAAAGCTCACGATGGGCGCGGGATTGGTCACGCCATCCCTTTGCTGGTCATAGACCGTGGTGCCACCGTTCCCCGGCCCAAATGCCACCCCGATGATTCCAGCGTTCGCAAAGTCGGCAACATGCCCCATGATGTATTGCGCGCGATTGTCTTGGTAGTGCCCCGCGCTGTTATTGTCCGTCCGGAAATATTGGTTGCCGACTGGCACTTGCCACAACACCACACGCCGCACCGTCGTCTGCACCACCGTCTGGATGAAGCGCAAATAGCGCGTGTAATTCGGATAGACCTGGTTGGATGTATCCCACCATTTGCCCGATTGCCCCGCATCATGGTCAGCGATGTCATTCGAGAGCAAGTCGAAAGTCGAGACCCCCGGCGGATTGCCCAACAACCCAGCCGTGTTCATGAATTGACCGCTCAGCATCCCCAGCGCCACCGGATCGAGCGAACTGCTGGAATCGCCCGCGATGTCCTTTGCGGTGCCCCACAGCGAATCATGCACTGCTAGCACCGCGTTGGGCGCATAGCGATCCCGGATGTGCAACAGCGTCCACGCGAACCCCTGCGCCGTGTTGGGGAACCCCTGCGCATCGGGATAACCTGAACTCGCCACGCTGGCCGCCACGTGCGCCGCGCTGTTGCTGCCACTGTTCAGTGCAGCTTGCTCGATATATCCCCACAAATCAGGTTCGATGATCACCATCACGTTGTCACGTTGCACGCCAATCTTTTGCATCAAAAGCGCCCAGTCGGTATAATAGGCTTTCATAGTCGCGGGACTCGCCAGATGAGCCAAATCAGTCCCCATCTCGCCATTGCCACTCGGCCCCCGGGATTGCAAAAGATTATAGTAGACAAACAGTGTCTGATAGTTGCTGGCATGATCGTCCTGCATGAAATAGGTAGCATATTGGCCCGCTGGGGTGTTCCAAGTGGACCACCCATGTCTAGTGTTGACGCCCGCACTCAGGTAGGCATAGCGATAATCCCACGCGGTGCCGTTGGCGCTCCGCATCGCGTTGAGATACGCCGTGCCACTGCCACCCGCCATGATGCCAAAGCTGAAATGCTGCGGCACTCCCCTTGGTATAGGTGTCATTGCCGTTTGCGCGTGAGCCACCATCGGCGCGAATTGCCCAGCAAATCCCTGCACGACGAACGCAACGACCATAAACATGATCAGCAAAATCAGACGCAGATGGCGCACAACCACTCCTCCTTGGGCTTATAGATGACCACTCTTTGTCGCGCATGCTACGCCTCGCAGAGGAAATAAGCAACAGCAGCCCACCAATTGCGCTATTTGGCCAGAAATGCCATCCTCATCTGGACAGCCAATTCGGTATGAGCGTAAGATGCCTAAGCAACTCTCTCATCCCCAATTCATACAGGAAAGCGTGGAATGTGCCCATGTCCGCGATCACCGTCGATCAGGTTGAAGCGACCATGCGCGAACTGGTCAGCATCCCCAGTCGCTCACAACACGAGGAGCAGGTGCGGGCCTATCTGGAGCAGCGGCTGGCAACCTCAGGTTTTGCCACGAAGATCGACCCCGCCGGTAACCTGATGGCCCTCATCCCCGGCACCACTGGCCGCGAAGATGCCCCTCCCCTGCTTTACAATGGGCATATGGATCGCGTTCCCCCCGGCCTGGCGTGCGATCCCGTTGTCCGCGATGGACGCATGCACAGCGACGGCCAGACCAACCTGGGGGTGGACGATGCGGCAGGCATGACCATCATCCTGCTGGCCGTGGAGGCCCTGGCCGCGCGCCAGAGCGCCCATGGCCCGCTGCTGCTGCTCTTCACCGTCGCTGAGGAAATTGGCCTTCTGGGCGCGCGCGCCTTTGATCCGATTCCCTGGGGGGTGCGAGAAGGCATCGTCTTCGATAACGCGGGCGATCCGGGGGCGGTCGTCACACGTGGCGCTGCCTATCTCGCATTCGATGCCACACTGCATGGCAAGAGTGGGCACCCCGGCAAAGACCTTGCCGACACCGCCAGCGCCATTGAGATGTTCCGCACGCTGGACCTGCCCGGCGGCATCTACGACGAAGGGGCTACTCGCCTTTCCTACGGCATCATCTGTGGGGGAACCGCCCGTAACGCCATCGCTGACACCCTCACCGTGCAGGGTGAACTGCGCACCCTGACCGACGCTGCTGGGCAAGCGCAGTGGATGACGAGGATACAAACCAGCTTCGCAAAAGCTGCCGGATCGCTGGGTGGCACCGTAGAAGTTGTGTTTGACGCGCATGGCGCATCCTATGTCGTCGATGAGCAGGAATCACTGGTCCAACTGTACCGCAGCGCCTGGGAAGCGCGAGGCCGCACCTATGCGACCATGCCGACTTTCGTTGGTAGCGACGCGAACGCTTTGCGCCAACGCTTGCGCGTTTTCACCGTTTCGACGGGTGTCGTTGATGAGCATACAGTGCATGAAAGCATCGAACTGGCACCGTTGGTTGACCTGACTGAGGCAGCCATTACCGTAGCCAGCGAATATGTCGGCTAAATCACGCACACCAGAGCCAAACTCGGCACCTCAAAGATGAAAGGGCCAAACCGTCATGCAACAGCCACAACCCAAC
>JACDGC010000288.1 GCA_013815535.1 Ktedonobacterales bacterium | reverse complement strand
TCATAGGCCAGCGTGGGGGCCACGGCTTCGAGGGCGGGCCACATCGGTGACTGGCGCATGCCATCAGCGGCTTCGGCTGGCATGCCCACCCGCGTCATGAAGAGCGCAACAGCATCCCCTCTGCGTCCTTCAGCGAGCAAGGGCCTGAGTTGCTGCGAATAGTGCACGGCAGCGGGGCGCGCGGCGGGGTCCATATTGAAAGGCGGCTCATACAGCGCCAGTTTGGTGATATTGAGTCCGCTCGCCGCTGCTTCCAGCGCCAGCGCCGCCCCAGATGAGATCGCATACACCCCAGCCGAGCCGCCCGCCTCTGTGATGAGGGCCACGAGATCTTCCACCTCGCGCTCAACCGCGTAGGGAACCGTGTCACCACTTTCATTCCGCCCACGTCGGTCGTAAGTGAAGACCGTGAAATGCTGCGCCAAAAGTGGTGCCAACCCCGGCATCGGCCCGCCGGCTCGATGGCACAGCGCGCCGTCGACCAATATGAGCGGCGCGCCCTGCCCAGCCTGATCGAACGCGATGCGGGTGCCATCTGCGGATATAACTGTCCCCACAATAGTCTCCTTCGCCTTAAGTACCGCTTGCAGTATGCAAGTGGTGGTAATATCCCATTCTGAGGCCAATGAGCATAAAGGGGACCGCTGACTATTTGGCCAGCGCAAAGAGAGTGCGCAATGAATGGACGGACGCCTCATATCGTGCCCGCTGTCCATCAGCCCATCGCAACGGCACGGGGTCTTTTGGAGGACCGCGACGGATCAGCAGCCGATCTTCCCTATGGATGTTCCGGCTCTTCCAGGCGTGGGGGGGCTGACCCGCGCTCCCTGGCCTCGATGACGATCAGGGGGGCATCCGTATCGACGACCTCATCTGGCAGGTCCCATTGAATTCGGCTGGGGTGGTCGGGGGGCATCCATTCACCCGGCGGCAGGGGCGGATATTGTGGCATGTCCTCGGGCATCTTCGCCCCCATCCGCTGCAACATGCCGCGCAGCTCGCCCCCAACCTCCCTGGCGGTTGCCGTGATGGGGGCGACATCAAAGAGGTCACGCTGCTGGACCAGATCGTTCGTCAGGGCACGTTGCAGGGCATTCACTGCCAGTTCCGTCGAGCCCATCGTTTCCGGCAGCGCGCCGGGGAACGTGCCAGGACGTAGCCGCAGCAAGGTCAATTCACAGGGAATGTCATAGAGTCCGCCATAATTGGCATCGTTGAGGGCCACATGATCCGCTGGGGTGACGATCCCTCGATACTCCACCAGTTCGTGCAGGTCGCGCTCGGTCGCGTCAAGACGGCGGCGATGCTCGGCGCGCTGGGTGCGTTCCTCGCCAATGTCCATGACCATCGCGCCCACCCGAGCCAACCACACCTTGAATGGCTCCGCGTTCGGTGACCGCACGGACTGCACCAAACGCAGCAGGATCGCGGTGTTCGCGCAGTCGGTCTCTCGCATCTTTCCGCTGGGATCGGGGAGTTTGATCAACTGTACACCCAGAGTGTACACTTCAAGTTCTTCTTCGGCAAACATGCGCTTCTTCATCATCGACCAATAGTTGCGTGGATTCGCGGAGCCGCTCAAGGCCGCCATGGAATCGACGATGCTGTACCACCACTCGCCCTTATGCCAGGTGCGTCGAATCGGGAATTGTTGAAACAGCGCCAGATGGCCATCGTGCTCACGGAGCTTCGCCCCAACCTGCATCTGATCAGAAGATTCCTTCCAGCGCCGCACCTCTTCTTGATCAGCGCTCTCATCTTGCTGCTGATTGGCCATGTCTTCGCTCCCCTCTTTATTGGGCGCTCTCTTGCCCAGCATGGGTGTCATGGTACCACAAACCCAAGGGGAATTGGAACAAAATAACCATTGTGGGGCACGAGGATTAGCGTTTAGCCAACACGCTACGCACCACATCCAGCACCAACGCATCGGGCACGTCATCGCGCACCGTGGTGCTACCGATACCAGTGGGCAACACCCAGCGCACCCGCCCGCCACGCGCTTTCTTATCCAACCGCGTCGCTTCCAAGATGTCTTGGGGATCGAGCGCGGCCAGGTCGGGCGCGGTGAAGAAGATGGCCGCGAGGGCATCTTGCCGGGCCAGCGCGGCGGGGCTGAGCAGCCCCAGCGCGACGGCGATGCGCGCCTCGGCGGCCATCCCCAGAAACACCGCTTCGCCATGCAGGAGCGTGCCATAGCCGGTCACTGCTTCCAGCGCATGGCCGATGGTGTGCCCATAGTTCAGCAAGATGCGCGGGCCACCCTCACGTTCATCCTGCCCCACGATGTCGGCCTTGATCTGGGCACAGCGGGCGATGATGCTGACCAGCCGTTCTGGGGTGGGATGCAACAGTGCCGCACCGACCGCTTCCATTTGGGCGAAGAGGTCAGCGTCCAGCGCCATGCCATATTTGACGATCTCGCCCCAGCCCTCACGGAAGAAGCGGTCATCCAGCGACAACAGCGCGGCGGGGTCGATGAGCACGGCGCGGGGTTGGTAGAACGCGCCGATGGCATTCTTCGCACGGGGATGGTTGATGCCCGTCTTGCCGCCAATGCTGGAATCGACCTGGGCCAGCAGCGTCGTCGGCACCTGAATGAGCGGCACCCCGCGCAGATACGTCGCCGCCGCATAGCCCGCCAGATCGCCCACCACGCCGCCCCCCAGCGCGACGATGGCCTCGCCCCGCTCCGCCTGAATCGCGATCAAGCGATCGTAGATGTCGCTCAGATGGCTCAGGCTCTTGCTCGCCTCGCCCGCTGGCACGATGATCGTTTTGACCGTGATGCCGCTTGCCGTCAAACTGGCCGTGACGCCATCCAGCAGCAGAGCGCGCACGGTGGCGTCAGTGATGAGCATGACGCGGCGCGGCAGCCCGAGTGCGGCGATCTGCTCGGCGACCCGCGTCAGCGCCCCCCACGCGACCGTGATGGTATAGGGCGTCTGTGCCACCGGCACCGCGATCGCCGTGGGCGCGACATCCGCGCTGATGCGCCCATGGGCGGCCAGCGCGGCGATGATGCGGCGGGCAGTGATGACCGGGTCCGCGTCATTCGCTTCCATGACGATGTCGGCTTCTTCGTAAAAGTCGCGGCGGTCGTTTCGCAGTTTGGCGAGGCTCGCCACGGGGTCGCCTTCCAAGACGGGCGGCACCGCGCCGCGCCCGCTGACGCGTTCGATGGCGACATCTGGCGCGACATCGAGCGCCAACATCGTGCCGGTCGCGTGCATCAGCGCCCGGTTCTCCGCCCGCAGGACGGCCCCACCCCCCGTCGCCACCACCAGCGGCTCACTCTGGGCCACCGCCGCCAGCGTCTCTGCCTCGATCTGGCGAAAGGCCGCGACATTCGCGGTAAAAAGGTCGGCAATGGAACGCCCCGTGCGCGTCTCGATCTCGGCGTCCAGGTCCAGCCAGGGCCAGCCGAGCCGCGCGGCGACGAGTGGTGCCAGCGTCGTTTTGCCGCTGCCCGTCAGACCAACCAAAAAGAGACGATTCTTCATGCTGATAGTGTACCATGAGGGAGAACGGCGTGCGGCACACCACCACGTTCCAGCGGTTGCTGGGGGCGAATGCCACACGCGTGGAGCGAGCACCCTTGGCATCTCATATGCGGGCAAGCTCCAGAGTTTCCCCTTCGACAGAACTTCACCACCGGGAAAGGTTCTTTGCCATGCCTCAGATCTTCGCGGCGCGGGCGCAAATGGGCACGTCGCTCGTCTTCCATATCGTTTTTTCGGTGCTGGGGGTCGGTTTACCCCTGTTGCTGTGCATCGCCGAGGGCGTGGCGCTGCGGCGGCAAGATGCCACCTTGCTGCGGTTGGCACGCCAATGGAGCAAAGCGTTTGGCATCATCTTCGCCATCGGCGCGGTGTCGGGGGCCATCGTCGAGTTCGAGATCACGCTGCTGTGGCCAACCTTCGCCCGTTTCTCGGGGTCGATCATCGGGCTGCCTTTCGCGATGGAAGGCTTCGCCTTCTTCATCGAGGGCATCTTCGTCGGCCTCTATATCTATGGGTGGAGTCGGCTCTCGCCACGCGTCCACTGGCTGTGCTCGTTTCCCCTGTGGATCAGCGGGGCCGTTTCGGCCTTCTTCATCACCACCGCGAATTCCTGGATGAACACGCCAGCGGGCTTCACCTATCAAAACGGCAAAGTCTCGGGGGTGGACCCCATCGCGGCGATGTTCAACCCCAGCACGCCCTACGAGACGGTGCACATGATCCTGGCCAGCTACGTCGCCACGGGCTTCGCCGTCGCTGCGGTGTATGCCATCGCCCTCTTGCGCGGCGACCCATCTGATTATAACCGCAAAGGGCTGGCGCTGGGCACCGCGTTGGGGGGCATTGCCATCCCCCTGCAAATCTTCAGCGGCGACCTCAATGCCCGCTTCCTCGAAGGGGCGCAACCCGCCAAATACGCGGCGATGGAGGGCCTCTTGCAAAGTGGCAACGGTTTGCCGCTCTACCTCGGCGGCTTCCCCAACGAGGCGGGCACCGAAATGAAGTTCGCCATTCCTCTCCCCCACGGCGAAAGCTTGCTGTCGCATTTCAACACCACGGCGCACTCACGCGGCCTCGACACCATCCCCCGCAGCGATTGGCCCAGCGTCACCGCCGTGCACCTCAGCTTCGATGCGATGGTGGGCGCGGGCTTCTTCATTTTGCTGGTGGCGGGCGTTTTCGGGGTGCTCTATGTGCGCGGCCATCGGACGGTGCCCACCCAGCGCTGGCTGTTGTGGGGCCTCGCCGCGGCGGGTCCCTTGGCGATGCTCGCGGTGGAGGCTGGCTGGTTCGTCACCGAGGAAGGCCGCCAGCCGTGGATCATCAATGGCATCACGCGAGTCAGCCAGGCCGCGACGCCTTCACAATGGATGAACATCAGCTTCCTCATCTTCTCCGCGATCTATGTGGTGCTGGGGGTGACACTGGTGCTGCTGCTGCTGCGCGTCGCCCGCACCCCTGAACCAGCCCGCAGTTGGGCGGAATATATGCCCCCAGATGGCGGCGACGGCTCGGCCCCGCACGTCAGCGAATTGGAGGCCACCCGGTGATCTCACCACTCATCATCATGATCGTCCTGTGGCTGTCGCTCATCACCTACGCGGTGCTGGGGGGGGCCGACTTTGGCGGCGGGGTGTGGGCTTTGCTGGCGCAGGGCCCCGACGCCCCCAAACAACGCCAGTTGGTGGAGCATGCCGTTGGTCCTGTCTGGGAAGCGAACAACGTTTGGCTCATCTTCCTGGTGGTGGGCCTCTACATCGCCTTCCCTCCCGCAGCCTATACCATCGCCGTCGCGCTCTTCATCCCATTCACCCTCATTGTGCTGGGGGTGGTGCTGCGTGGCGCGTCGTTCGCGTTTTCGACGCACATCGGGCGGGCGGTGCGCGTGCGGGCGGCGTGGTCGGTGGCCTTCAGCGCGGCCAGCATCATCACCCCCTTCCTGCTGGGGTGCGTGGCTGCGGCCATCGCCAGCGGCCAGATTCGCTATATCGATGGCAACGTGCAAGCGGATCGCTGGGCACCGTGGCTGACGCCCTTCGCGCTCAGCGTCGGCGCGGTGGCGCTGGCAATGTGCGCGACCCTGGCAGCCGTTTTCTTGACGGTCGAGGCGCAGTTTGACCAGGATGTGGTGATGATGGGCGCGTTCCG
>JACDGC010000287.1 GCA_013815535.1 Ktedonobacterales bacterium | reverse complement strand
CGTGCCATCCGCATCGAGGAACTGGATGTCGAAGGCGCGGGCGAAGTTTTGCCCCAGGTTGTGCGAGGTACCCGCTTGCAGCGCCTTGCCGTCGCCCATCATCGCTTCCATCGAGTACGAGCGCAGCGCCCCCGCGAATTTCTCGGTCTGCGATTTGCGGCCCTTGATGACCGGGATGGCCAATTCCTTTTCCACGAAGTCGGCATAGACATCGCTGAGGATCATCAGCGTCTCGGCTTCCGCTTCCGCCTCGGTGCGATGGACAGTGTGCCCCTCTTGCCAGAGGAACTCGGAGGTCCGCAAGAAGGGGCGGGTGCGTTTTTCCCACCGCACGACATTGGCCCATTGGTTGTAGAGCAGCGGCAGATCGCGATAGGACTGCACCCACTTGGCATAGGTGTGGCCAATGATCGTCTCGGAGGTCGGGCGCACAGCCAACGGCTCGGTCAGTTCCTCACCGCCGCCGATGGTGACGACCGCCAGCTCCGGCGCGAAGCCTTCCACGTGCTCGGCTTCTTTCTGCAAGAAGCTCATGGGGATGAAGAGCGGGAAGTACAGGTTCTCGTGCCCCGTCGCCTTGATGCGGTCATCCATGCCGCGCTGGATGGCCTCCCACAGTGCGTAGCCATAGGGCTTGATGATCATGCAGCCACGCACGGGCGACTCATCAGCCATGTCGGCTTTATAGACGACATCTTGGTACCACCGCGCGAAATCGTCGTCCTTATCGGCGATGTCTTCGACGAAGCGCGGGGCTTGTTCCCCGGTTGCCGCCGCATCCTGCGGGGCATCGTCTTGTTGGCTCGTCTTCTTTTTGGTTGCCATGGTATGCCTCTCTGGGGACCTTGAGGGCAACAAAAAACGCCCCCAAGAGTCGCGTCAATCGACTCCGAGGACGATACGAACCGTACCGCGATACCACCTCGCTTGAGCACGCGCACCAATCGCGCCCGCTCCCCTCTGCCCACAATGCTTGTGGCGTCAATAGATTAACCGGTGGACGGGCACCGGAGGCCCTCGCGGGCGCTGACTGGCAGGTGGGTTCGGCTGCGGAGGAAGGTGTGCCGCCTCACACTGTCGCGGCTCGCTGGTGGCCCCTCGCGGCACCCTACTGGTCCTGCGTCACGGTCATGACTATGCGGTTGTTGTGCTAAGTGTACGACGGGGAAAGGGGCAGTGTCAAGATCCTTACTCATGCTCATCGCCTAGGAATGCTCGCAGTTTCATCCACTCATCCTGGGAAATGTCCAGTACCACCTTTGCTTATAAAACTCTCGACTCCATTTCGATTCTCTTCCTATGATATATTTGAGCATGATCATAATACGTAGACAAAGAGTGCCCACCCTATTTCGCATGGGGTGGGCACTCTTTGTCACTCTCGCAAGCGTCAGGCGCGGATCTCTTCGACCAACGAGAGGTTGAGGAAGAGGTCGCAGCTTTGGCGCAGGATGGCAGCGGTGGATTCGTCGAAGGCGGCGACCTCGACGCGAACGCCGTGGTCGGCGCAGTAGTCCAGCACTGGCAGGAAGTCGCTGTCGCCGCTGACCAGCACGATGGTATCCACCGCGCCCGCGTCAACGATGCGGACGATGCCCATGCAGATATCCAGGTCCAGGTCGGCCTTTTTCGCGCCACTGCTGAAAGTTTTATAGTCCTTCGTCGTGATGCGATAGCCCAGGCCCTTGACCGCCGCCAGGAATTGCTGGTCGGCATAGGGATCGGGGCTGGTGGGCGCATAGGCATGTGCGCGAATCAAGCGACGGTCGCCCTTGAGGAATTGCAGCAGCTTGCCGAAGTCGATGGGAATCCGCATGCTGCGCGACGAATAGAGCAGGTTCGCCACATCCACATAAACACCGACGCGCTCGGTGGAGGGCATCGAAATGGTGAAGGTCGGCGCGGAGCCATGGCGATGCTGCTCGGCCAGCAAGCGATCCGTCTGCTGCTGCAAGGCTTCGGCGATGACCGAGGCGAGTTGGTTGGTCGAGATGGGCGCACCCTCATTACGCGCGAAGCGCGAATGCGCAGGTGCGGTGGGGGAGCGATATTCGCTGGCAACGCCACGCGGTGCTGGGCCAAAGCCACGCGCATAGGATGGCTCGGGCGAACCGTAGGGCGACGGCTCCAACGTCGGTTGCGGCGGAGCCACGACTGGGGCGGGGGCGACGTAGCTGGACGGCGGCTGCCGGGGCGCGGTGGGCGCGACATAGGTGGCGGCGACTTGCGGGGCGGGCGCGACGACGGCAGGGCGCTCAGCGCGAACCTCCGTGCGCTCGACTTCGGGGGCATCGTCAACCATGTCATTGTGGTGCAGGCTGCCGTTGCCATTCCCGTTGCCGTTGCCGTTGCGGCCACCACGGCGGCGGCGGCGGTTGCGGCGCTCGCCGGATTGTGAACCATAATCGTCGCCGTTGCCATCGGTGCTGGACTCATCCAACGATTCCTCGGCTTTCGGCTCAGGGATGACCACAGGCAGCGGCGCGGCGACCGGAGCGGGCGTTGGCACAAACGCGGGCGTCGGGCGGGGCGGCACTGTGCGTGGCAGCGTGATCTCTTCGGGTTCCACCACGTGCAGCGGAGCCGAGCGGGCAAAAGCGGGCGTCGTGGTCGGCCCATTGGTCAACGCAGCAGACGCGCGGGTCGGCTCTGATGCTGTGGGCGCAACGGGCACGGGGCTGACGGTGGGACGCGTGACCTCCGCTTCAGGCTGCACAGGGGCCTCGGTCGGCGCAGGCGTTGGCGCGGGCCGGTTGAAGAGGCGGCTGAACGCGCCACTGCGGCGCAGTTCGCCGGGGGGCACGGGGGCCTCGGCCTTCGGCGCTTCGGTCGGAAAGGTGGGATTGTAGGCCCGCCGGTCGAACCGATAGCGACTGGGGGTGTGCGTGCCAGACGCGCCATTTCCCCCAGACGTGGGGGACTCGCTCGCACTCACCACAGGGGCGGGCGCGCTGGGGCGGGCAAGGTCAGCGGTAGGGGCCGGGTTGGCTTCGGCGCGGGGAGCAGTGGGCTCTGACGCGGCGGGCACGCTCACCGTGTTGGTGGCCTCTTCAGTGGTGGCTTCAGCCTCGGCCTCGGGACGGGCGTTCTTGCTGCCACGCCCACGTGCGCCACGGCGCGAGCGCCCTGCTGGGGCGTTCTGGGTGGTTTCGGGGGCCGTCTCGGCCTCGGTGACGGTGTTCGTCGGCGTGGGGAGGGCCACGGGGGCCTCTTCCACCGCAGTGGTGGTGCGCGCCGGGCGACGATTGTTGTTGCGGCGTGGGCGCGGCGTGGCCGCCCCATTCGTGCTATTGTCAGTGGCCCCGCCAGTGGTGGGGGGCATATCCTGCTCGCTCATGTTCTCCTAACTTTCCCAGAGCATCCGGCAGCGCGGCGCGGGGGTGGAGCTTTATGCGTAACGTGACGTGAAGGCACCCTCAGCGGCAAACGATGTTGCCAGCGGCGCTCCACGGCTCGACACACGCCCGCGCGCGCTCGACTGCCTAGACGGAAACACTCCGGTTCATCTGCCGCCGCGCCAAAGCGCTGGGGGCAGGTCATTCATTGATGGCAAACGGTGCTGGGCACCGGCCAGGGGATGAATCACACGCAATGCGCCGATTCACCAGATATCAGCCGAAGCCCTTATACAGAGATATCGGCAACGGATGCCATTCACGGAAGAAGGGCATCTGGCACCGGGGAGCGCAAGCGCTTGATCCCGGTGGGGACGCTGGGCGCGTCACAGGGGGCTGATCAGCTAGCTGGTGCGGTTGGACGATGCGGAGGTCGTTCGCTTCGACGCCACGGTGCCTACGGCGGAAGCGCTGGTGCGCCATACATGGAAAATTCGTTGCAGTCCGGTAATACCCGTCAGCACCACAAATGCCACCAGCACCCACATCAGCCAAAGATCATTCCCAAGCAACAGCCCAATACTGAGCAACACGACTCGTTCAGGGCGTTCCATGACGCCCACTTTTGCATCCATGCCCAGCCCTTGCGCGCGGGCGCGGGTGTAGCTCACCACCAGCGAAAGGATTGCTGCGACATACGCCAAAGCGATGGTCGTTGTCTGCGCGCTGCCCGGCGACCCGACGCGCAATGCGTGAATGATGATGCCCAAAAATAAGGCACCCTCCGCATAGCGGTCCAGGGTCGAATCCAAGAATGCGCCGAAGAGCGAACTTTTCTGCTGCACGCGGGCGACAGCGCCATCAAACATATCGAAGACGCCAGAGGCTAAGACCCACACACCACCCCACCGCAGGGGACCGAGCGCGATGACGAGCGCCGCCACCCCGTTAAGGGCCAATCCGAGAAGCGACACGGCATTCGGGGAAATACGCAACGCTGCGACGGGACGGACGACTTGTTCCGCTATCGAACGCGCCCGGCGTTGCACTTCCGGTCCGAACATAGGTGCTCCTTGAGGGATCTACTTTTATTCTACAACATTTTCATCCAAAGAGGAAATAGCCCAGACAGATTGGCTCTTCCCCCCTTGCGCGGCACCAACCGGGGCGGGCCAGTGCAGCAGGGCGCGCCACCAGCGCTGGGTCGATTGGCGCTCGTGCAGCCGTCGATGGGCCTCGTGATAGACGCCTTCGATCTGGCTGGTGACGCTTTCCCAGCCAAAATCTTGCGCACGCCTTTGCCCGCGAGTGGCCAATTCGCGCCGTGCGACCTCGTCGCGCAGGAGGTGGCAGATGGCCCACGCCAGCCGTTCCGCGTCACGTGGCGCGGCCAGCACGCCGGTTTCGTTGCTGGTGATGACGCTGCGGAAACCAGGAATGTCGGAGGCGACCACGGGGATGCCGGAGGCCATGGCTTCGAGCAACACAATGCCCTGGCTCTCGTTGCCCGTATTGGGCGCACAATAGATATCCGCCGTGGTGAAGTAGGCGGGCTTATCAGCATCGCTGACATACCCCGTGAAGACGACATCTGGCCAGCCCGCACGCTCTACGAAACGCTCGAAATGGGCACGTTGCGGTCCCTCACCCGCCAGGATGAAGCGCACAGGTGGCGCGCCTGGTCCGCTGAACTGATCACGAATCAACGGGATGGCTTTCAATAAAAAGCGGAGGCCCTTGCGCGGCTCCATGCGCGAGAGGAAAAGGACGTTGCGCTTGCCATCATTGAAGTGGGCCAAGGGAGGGGCATGGCCATCAAAGCGCGCCACATCGATGCCATTGGGGATGATGGTGAACTCCCCATCAAAAAAGCGGCTGACGTGCGCCCGTGCCGCCTCTGAGACGGCGATGCAGCCATCGAGTTTGGCGAAGAACGAGCCTAGGAAGGGACTGGCCATACCATACGCCACGGTCGCTGTCGAGTTTTTGCGATTCGATGAGGCATGGAAGGTGGCGACGCAGGGGATGCCCATATCAGTGGCGACACGCAGCACCGCCAAGGTCAGCGTCGAAACGAACGGCTCATGCAGATGGATGATATCAAAGGCTTCACGCGTCAGCAGGCGACGCAACTGGCGCGAAATGGCCGGGGTGATGCCCACGCGTGCCACCGAACCATTAAAGTGCAGGGAGGCCGTCCAGCCGAGCTTATAGACGCCAAACTCCACCTCACGTGCCCCGGCACCCGAGGCAGGGGTGAGGATGCGAACCGTGTGGCCATGCCCACGCAGGGTCTGGGCCAGGTTGCTGATATGACTGCGTACCCCGCCAGGGTAGCTCCAATCATAGGGCGATACCAGGGCGATCTTCATGGAAATAC
>JACDGC010000286.1 GCA_013815535.1 Ktedonobacterales bacterium | reverse complement strand
GAAGAGGGAACGCCGCAGATGCCAGGTATCACCATGGGCGACGTGAGCCACCCAACCGCGAACACGGGTAGTGAGCGCATCCAGGGTCATATCGCCGTGTTGCCAGGCGCTACCCATGGCTCGCATGCGTCGCACGAAGGCCACGCCATTGCGCCGTCGCAATCGCCGATGCGTGGGAAACACCTGAAAGCCTAAGAACGGGATGCCCGTCACCACCGGAGCGACGACGCATTCAGGTTCGTGGAGGACGAGGCGCAAATGTGAGGCCAAAAAGGCGATGAGTGCGGTCTTCCACCGATGTAACTCAGCTTTATCGTCGCTAAAGAGCAGGAAGTCATCGACATAGCGCAGATACGCCGGGCACCGTAGCTCGCTCTTGACGAATTGATCGAGCACGTTCATGTAGCAGTTGGCCCAGAACTGAGAGGTTTGATTGCCAATGGGCAAACCACGTGGCCGCGTGGATGCGGAAAAAAGGTCATCATCAGGAAAGAGCACGAGGTCGTATTGCTTGGTAAGTTCGTGCGACCCACCAGCGATGATCTGGTCGCACAGCCAAAGGACCGCATCGTCGCGGATGGTGCGCGCCAAAATGCGCCGCAAAATGATCAGATCGATGGAGGGGAAGAACTGAACGATGTCGCAGCGCAGCACATAGCGATAGCGTCGCGCGAACTGGGTGCAACGGTCCAGCGCCTGATGAATGCCGCGCCCCGCCCGGTTGGCATAGGAATCCGCGATGAAGCGACGCTCGAAGAGCGGTTCGATGATGTTGCAGAGGGCATGGTGTACCACACGGTCGGGGAAGGGCGCGGCAGAGATGGCACGCGGCTTGGGGTCGCAAAAGGTGAAGCGGCGATAGCCCCCAGGCCGATAGGTGCGGTGCTGCAACTGGTGCCCCAATCGCAACAGCCAGCCTTCCAGGTCATATTCGAAATCGGCGACATCGTAGCGCGACCGTTTGCCCCGCGCCGCCTTGCGTGCGGCATACAAGAGATTTTCAAAGGAGCACAGTTGGGCGAAAAGCGGGCTGGCTTCCATGCGTGCACCACCTTGGTTGATTCAGCATCCATGAGCATATTTGCGCTATCGCATTTGGTGGGCCGAGTATACTAGAAATAGAGGGGAACACCCCCGATCATACGCGGTCCTGCTGAGATCGCCCTGCACCTGTCAAAATCGAAAAATCGTGATCGCGCTCCGCGCGAAGACTGGTCCCTCCCACCATGCTGGCAAGGCCCACCACGCTTGGTGGGGGAGGGTTAAAGAAAACAAGCAAGCAAGAATCTTTGCTTACTGCACCAGCCCCGCAACCAGGACCAGGCGAGCGCCCAAGATGTCGTAGAGGCTCGCCGGAGCGTTCCTGAAGCGCGAGGCCACGCGCGCGTACCGGGAATCGTTGTTCCACGAACCGCCACGCAGCACGCGCGGTGATGTTGTATCAGCATCTTTCTCGACACTGGCATCATACGGTTTGTCTTCGCGCCATAGGCTGCTGGTCCACTCCCAGACATTGCCCGACTGGTCGTGTGCGCCAAAGGGGCTGGCATCGCCCTTGTCGGCGTATGTCCCCACGGGTGTCGTTGTTTTCGGGCCACCATCGCTGGTGTTGGCACGGTTCTTATCCCATTGGCTGCCCCAAGGGTAAAAACGCCCGTCGGTGCCCCGCGCGGCATATTCCCATTCGGCTTCCGTGGGCAGCCGCCACGTTTGCCCCGTTTGCTGGCTCAGCCACAAGGCATACGCCACTACATTTAGCCATGAAACGTTGACGACGGGATGATCGGGCTTTTGCTGCTGTGAAGCCCAATTCCTTGGCTCAGGTACCGCTTTCTCCGCAACCGCACAGGCATACTCTGCCACAGTCACAGGGTACGTGCTAATACGGAAGGCTGCTATTTGCACCGTCGCCCGGCTGGTGCCGTAGAATGAGTCTTTGTCGCCGCCCATGGCGAAGGTCGCGGCGGGTACGGCGACCGTGGGCGGCACGATGACGGCTTTCCCCAGCAGCAACGCGAAGCCAAGAGAGTGCAGACGCGCTGGTAGCAGCTTATCTTGACGAGCTTGCTCTTGACGTTGCAGTTCGGCTAAGCGTACCGCTTCTTGGCGGCGCGCTTCTTCTTCACGGGCACGGCGTTCGGCCTCGGCTTGTTGCTGGCGAGCACGCTCAACATCAACAATGGCTTTTTCCATCATGGCGCGACGCTGCTGCCACGCCTCTTCTTTGGGAGCGAGGCGCAGTGCCTCGGTTGCCGTCGCTACCGCCTGCTCATAAGCGCCGCTTAAATGCTGCACGTCAAATAGTTCGATCAGCAGATCGAGATGTGTCGCACGGTCATCAAGTGGCGCGAGGGCAAACGCACGATCAATCGTCGTTTGTGCTTCTGCCAAGCGGTTGGCCATGACGAGCACGCGCACTTTGGTGCGGAGGGTTGGCACATCGAAGGGGTCCAGGCGTAACGCCGTTTCTACAGCATCCAATGCTGGGATATTTTGACCTAGAGAAAGCAGGGCGAATGCTCGTTCGCGCCAGAGCATCGGGGTCATCGCCTCTGGGGCCTCTGCCAGCAACAAATCGCTCTTGCGGATCGTCACTGCCCAATCTTGCCGTCCAAAGGCGGTGTGTATTTCCCCCGCGAGACGCTGGAGCACCTCAGTACGTCGATCAATGGGCGGAGCAACAGGGGCAGGTTGCTGATTTGTGGACACGCCTAACAGACCGAATAATTCCGCCAGGCCAGCATCATATGCGCGTGGGGCCATGAACGATACCTCTTGCAGCAACGCGAAATCTGCCCGCCGCTCGCATGGCTGCCACAGCACCGGAATGATGGTCAAGCCGACCTCATGGCGCAACCGCCACGCGATGCTCATCTCATCGCGCACCCACTTAGACGCCATCGCATCCGGCGAAAGAATGACGATGAAGGTATCGCGCGAGGTCAATTCGCGTAGGATCATATCCCACCATTCATCGCCGCCGTGCAACCCGCCCGAGACGTCGTACCACACCCCATCTTCACCGAGGCGCTGACGCAAATCGCCGACCAGGCGCAACCCGAAATCGTTATTCTGATGACTATGACTCACGAAAATACGCGGTGCCGTCATGGCTTTGCCCCCCGAAATCTCACAACGAATCGGACCATCTTGGGAGCAGTATAGCATGAGGTTGAGCCAGCGAACAAGGATCGCGAAAGCGAATTTACTTGGCCCCCCGAACGTCGGAGTTATACATCTTCCCCAAAGACTTCGTATAAATCGATACAGCCGCCACACTCACATGGCACCGCTTCGCGATATCGCGCAACGACAGGCCAGTCAAGCGCAGACGCCGCATCTCTTCGATGGTTTCCAGTGAAATGAAGCGCTTATCGCGTGCTTGCAGCCCGTTATTATAGCGCCGCATCTTCATCCCACGCAGCGATGCTAAATGAGCAATCAGCTTATCACGCGCCTCATCCACAATATATGGGATATCGAACCAGCCAGTGAGATTTTCGCTTGGCTGCAACGTCAGGGCGAAGATGGAATAAAACGCGAGTTGCGGACGAACCCGCACAATGCGCTTAGACGGCAAATCAACCATGATGCCCCGCGCTTCAAAACATTGGCCCAGAAACTCGCCGCGCTGCTTATTAGTCATGCTATACCAATACCCCGCTATGCTCATCCACAGGTCTGTCGCTTGCATGATGTTACGCGCCTCTATCGGGGGCAACGGAGCAGGTTTGGGGCGAATCAATTGTAACTCTCTTTTAATGGGAGCAAACATCAAATCCTTTTCATCCTCTGAAATATCACCCTTAACATACAAAGAAAGCAAGCGTTTCCTTTCCGCATCTAACTGTGTTCGCCGAGCGGCCAACGACAAATCTTCATCATCGATTTGCTGTGTCTTGCCCATCAATTCTTCGATGCGTTCCTCGATGCGCTGACGGATGTCAGACTGCACAGCAAGCATCAACACCGTACCAATATCGACATCCAAAATCAACCCACGGAGCGTCACGTTGCCGCCAGATGGACATTCTTGCTTCCAGCGACCAGCCATATCAATATACAGGTCAGATGCATGGCCGTTGATATGTGCCCCACATTGAGCACAGGTGAGCAAGCCCGAATACGGAAGGCCGCTGTTATCGTAATAGCCGGAGCGTTGCCGCTCAACGTAAGTAGCGCGCCCTTTCGCGTAATGCTGCTCGTGGCTCGCTTCATTCACCGCATCCATTAATCGACAAATCTCAACCGACCAGGCTGCCACATGCTGACCCTCTAATTCTTTATTAGCCAAGGTATCATAGACAGTTCCATATCCCGAAGGCACCCCATCGTCACGGACGAATTCACGTGGCAAACGAGAGAGCAGCGTTTTACGCACACCCTCAGGAATGAACGGGCGCGCATACTTATTCTCTGATTGATCCGTATGCGACGTGCGAGCCGTGCTAGAGCGCGTATCGGGAGTCGTGTTCACAAAACCGTTCTCATTGAGCCACTGGACGATCTGGCCATAAGATTTCCCCTCTGAACGCATCACCCCCATATGCTGCAATGCCTGAAAATTGGTCATATTCACAGACGGATTAAACGTCTCATCTGGAATGATGGGCAAGCGCAGCGACGAACTATACGTCATGCGATTATAGCCGGGCGGAGGGGGAGGCAGCGGGGGACGAGTGTATCCGAAACAAATGCGGCCATTATGGAGGCCCTTGCGCGAGCGCGTAGCGTTGCCCTGAATAACGCGCTTGCTAATTTTATGCAGCAAGTCATTGTTGGTAATGTTGTCGATAGCAAAACGGATCTTCGCTGAAACATCCGTTTCCATCGTGCTCAGGTTATATTGGCCATCAGCCGTGCACCAATACCCGCCTTGGTCGCGGATCTGGCGCAGAGCTTGCCAGGGCGCAACAGGGTCACGGCTCCAGCGCGAGAGGTCAATGCTGACACTGCAATCAACCGTACGTCCAATTTTAGAGATATGTTCGCGCCATTTCGGACGCTCATCAATGGTTTCAGGACCACCGCTGATATCTTCTTCAATCGACCAAGAAATAAGGACCCATTGCAACTTTTCGCAAAACTGTAGGATCTGTAACTGCTGAGATTCAATCGTCAACGAAGTGCTCTGATTCCGGTCAGAGTACCTTACTTGCCCCTCAACTGTGGTTCCCGGACCAGGAACCACTATCGAGCGCGCGTAATAGGGCTTCTTGGTGTTCTTTGACGATTTCGCCATATGCCTCTATCTCCTCTTGCTGCACACTCATGATAACACGCGCAAACAGGTCGATAATAGCCGGAGAGAGCGATTGAATCTCTGGCCACCCTGTTTCTTTCTTGACAATGGCAACCTTGACAGGAGGAGTCGAATCGGTTTTCTTTTTAGCAACCATCTTTTTCTCCCTTTTCGTGAAGATCCCGAAACACACAACCCAGATAGATTGTGCTGACTGTTATACAAATCGGCAGTTCATCCAAAATATGAACTGCCGACGAGACGCTTGCCACCTTAAGTGATAGAGATGTTACACGTCGCCAAGGTTGCGTTTGCGCTGGTATGGTCGTTTCGCCGGAAGGAGGCCAGATGGCATCAGGGGGACGCCACGACCCAAGGAGCGCGCCTTTTCGCGCACCTCTTCGGTGTAATCCCGATTCTTGACCTCATCCCAATCCTCCATTTCATTTGCAAACGCCCGCAACTCTTGCGAGAGGGTCAGTGTCGTTTCTTCGTGCCGCCCATGCAGCAC
>JACDGC010000285.1 GCA_013815535.1 Ktedonobacterales bacterium | reverse complement strand
GCCGTTCACGCATTGCACTGCCATTACTGGCCGCCCCCTTTCGCCGGTTCGTCCCCGGTGGTGCCTGTCGTTGTGGGATGAATGCGCCGCACCTTGGTGAGCGCATGGGTCTTGGTTTGCAGGATCTTGCGGCCCTCCGGCGTCAATGGTCGCCCCGCACGCAGACGTTCTAGCTGTTCGCGCCCCTCAAAGTCGTAAAGCGCCAGGATGTTGGGAGCGATGGCGACGGGCTCATGGGTGGTGGCAGCGAGGGCGCGCCAGACGATGCGCGCCGCATTCACCCGTTCGACGTAGTGCAGCACGACGGGGCGCATCTGCGGACGCTTGGTGGCACTGGCGCTGAAGGTGACCACCACATCTGAACGCAGCATGGCGGCCTCGGTGCCCGCGCTGCTGCTCGTCTCGATCTGTGCGATGCGGAAGTTGCCGCCACGCTTCGGCTCGATCACGATCTCCACCAGCAGTGCTTGCGGAATGTCGAGGGCGAGGTCGCCCAGGTGCATGGCGATCTGGCGGTCGGTGATGCTGGCATCCATCGCGCGCAGGAAGGGGGCGACACGGGTGACACGGCGCGGCGTCACCCCCGCCACGAAGCGCATATCCAACGTCAGACCAGGGATGACCACGCCCCGCGCCGTTTGCACTTGATTGGTGAAGCAGCCAATGACATCACCCGGCGCACGGATGTATTCGGGAGGGTCGCCGCCGCTGGCGGTGGCGATGTCTTCGAGCAGTGTTTCATCCCATTCCGCGCCAAAGCCGAGCGGGGCAATGGCGATGCCCTCGGACCCCGCACCTGTGGCCAGCAAGCGGCACTGCTCTTCGTCGCCGTTCGTTGGCCCATCGGTGAGCACGATCATCCGACTGAGTGAATGGGGGCCAAGGTGACGGCGTAGTTCGGCCAGCCCCAGGCTCATGCCCAAGGCCATCGCGGTGCCGCCGCCCTCTTCAATCATCTCTACGGCGGCCTTGAGGACGGCAGGGTCGCCCACTGGCTGGGCATCGGCCACGAGATCGATCATATCGTCATAGGTGATGATGGACAGCACATCATCCGGGGTCAGTAGGTCGATCACGGCTGCCGTTGCGGCCTTCATATATTGCAGCCGGGGGCCGCGCATCGAGCCGGAACGGTCCAGCACGAGCGCCAGATTCAAGGGCGGACGGGGCACATCGGCCAGGATCGCCCCCGCCCGAACCTCGACCAGCAGGTATGCCATCTGGGCTTCGCCAGTGACGGGCAGCGGTTCACGGGCAAGCTGGGTGGTGATGTTGACGGCGGGTAGTGACATCTAGGCCACCACCTGGGCGACGACGACGCTGACGTTGTCTTCGCCGCCATGTTCATTCGCCATGGTGATGAGCTGGCGAGCCAACGCCTGCGGATCGCCGAGGGTGGTTTGGATGATCAACCGTTCGATCTGCGGATCGCGCACCATTTCCCACAGGCCGTCGGAGCACAGGATGAATGATTCACCGATGCGCAGCCGATGGGGGAAGAGGTCAACTTGCACGTCAATCTCATCGCCGAGCGAGCGATAGATTTGGCTGCGCTGGGGGTGGGTGTAAACGTCATCGGGGTTCAGCATGCCAGCGGCGACCAAGCGCGCCACCAGGGAATGATCCGTGGTGACGCGCTTGAGTTCGCGCCCGCTGCACAAATAGGTGCGACTGTCGCCAACGTTGGCCACACAGGCCGCTTCGCCATGGGCGATGAGTGCCGTGATGGTGCAGCCCATGTCGCCCCCCTCGCTGCGATTCAGATTGCATAAATGGGTGTTGGCATCCAGGATGGCTGCTCGCAGGACCGTCCCCAATTCTGCGGGGTCTTTGGTTGGCATCGATTCGCCAGCCAGCAGCGGCATCCACAGGTGTTGCAAGATATGGCGCGCCACAATGCGGGCCGCCAGCCGTCCGGCACGCTGGCCATTTTCATGGCCTCCCAGCCCATCCGCGACGATGCCCAGCGTCAGTGGCGCGGGAATGCCATCCCCGGCGTAGCCAAAGGTAAACGCCAGCGCGGTGTCCTCATTGGGACGTCCCTGGCGGGCGCGGCCCACGTCGCTGGCGACCCCCATCCGCACTTCCCAGCGTGGCATGGCACCGGGCAAGAACATCGTCGCCTCGAAATAGGATTCCTCGACGGTCGGTGCGTCGCTCTGGCTGGCGGCGAAGATTTCACCGGAGGCACTGGCGGGTGTTTCCATGGCGGGCAATGTCAGCAGGGGCATTCGCAGTGTCTCATTTGGACCTGATGCGGCGGGGTCCGACAGAGGGTGTGGGGACGCCGTCGCCAGCAAGGCCGCCAATTCCATCGTCGCGGCGGTCTCAGGAGGGGGCGATGGCGGCATGGTCTGTGGCTGGGTATCGCCAGGGCTGGCCAGGGCATCCAACGGGGGCGGCGGGGCCTCGGGCTGCGTGGCCGCGAAGGCCTCGGGTGGCGCGCTGGTCTCGGGTGGCGGGGTGATGGTGATGCGTTTCGCGGTGATGGGCGCCTCTTCTTCGCCAACGATGATCAGCAATTGATCGCCATGCAAGATGGCATTCGGCGCGACGGTGGCTGCCTCGGCCAGCAGGTCGGGCAGGATGGGCTGTTGCCGCAGCAGCAGCGTTTTGCCACGCCGCTGCGCGCCACATTGCTCACAAAATTGCTCGTCGTCACCGTCATTCCAGGCGACGCCACACGACCAGCAATGGTCTTGCGCCCATAAATCCAGGGCTTCGTAGATGACGCCCGTCGCGCTTTGCTCGACGATCCGTGTGATTTCGTAATGCTCCCCGATGTGGCTGCCCACCGCCAGCAACGACGGCACGGGCGGCGCGCTGACATCGGCCATGGACATCTCGCGGGTTTCGGCGGCGATGAGCTGCGCCAGTGACTCAGCGGTGAGGACGGCGGGGATGGGGCTGACTGGCTGGGTGCTGTGGGCCTCGTCTTGGGTGGGGCCTTGGTCATCTACGTCAGGCGATGCGACAAGAGGTGCGGGATTCTGCGCCAGCTTGCGCCCGCACCGGATGCAAAAGCTCGACGTCGGTTTGACCGAAGCGCCACAGTGCGGACACGTCATTGCGAACCCCTCCCTTGTGCATAGCGAAACGCGCATGGCAACCCAAAAGTTGAGAGCATGATGAGGCGCAGCGTGCGACCTTCCATGCTCTCAATTGTTGTGCAACAAGAAGACCGTGTCAAGGGACGTAGACCAAATGGGGCAAGCTTGCCCCCTACCCTTGCGCGGCCATTTCGCCCGTGTCGATGTCGGCGATGTCGGCGGCCAGCACGACGGTGGGGGTCAGGTCCAGTGTGCCATCCACCCGCGCCAGCACCAGGGTGATGTTGTCTTCGCCGCCGTTCGCGTTGGCCAGCGCGATCAAGCGGGCGCAGGCTTCGCGCAGATCTGCCGTGTTTTGTAAGATCTGGACGGTTTCGGGCGAACGCACTTTTTCCCATAGGCCATCAGAACAGAGCAGCAACATGTCGCCTGGTTGCAAGGCTTCCTCGAAGAGATCGACTTCGAGATCTTCACGGTCGGTGCCGAGCGAGCGGTAGATGAGGTTGCGTTTGGGGTGGGTGTAGACATCATCGGGGTCCAGTTGACCTGCCTCGACCAACCGCGCCACCAGCGAGTGGTCACGAGTGATGGCACGCAACTCACCCGCGCGGAAGAGGTAGGAACGGCTGTCCCCGACATTGGCGAAATAGGCCCGCCCGCGCGCGGTGATGACCATGGTGATGGTCGAGCCGAGGCCGCGTGATTCACGATGATCCTGCCCATAGGCTACGATGGTTTCGTTGGCTTTGCGAACCGCCGCCCCCAGATAGCCATGGTAGTGCTCGGTTGCGGCGGTTTCGGGCAGGAAGACGGTGGTGCGTTCACCGTCGCCCTCGGCCTGGGTGCCGAGCCGCATGGTGGGTTGCGCTGTGCTGGGGGCCAGCAGTGGCTCCAGTTCGGCGCGTACGGTGGCGATGGCGATGCGGCTGGCTTCATCGCCGGCTTTATAGCCACCCATGCCATCGGCCACCACGAGCAGCGCCATGTCGTCATGGGGCGGATCGGCGACCCGGACGTAATGGTTATCTTCGTTGCGGTCGCGGACGGTGCCTGGGTCGGTTTGGCTAACAGCCGTAATGTGCAGCGGCATGGCGAAAGGAGCCTCCTGCTAGGATACGAGCATCATAGGCTACAGAATATCACGCTTTACGCTGTTCTGCCAGGGGGACGAAGGTGAAGTGGTTCACACACCCGTCACACGCAGCTTGCGCGCTGGCATGGGGCATTGGCGGCGGGCAAACTCGTTCTATGGATGTGGTATTCAGGAAGCGCGGCGATAGGGGCTGGCGCTGGTTTGCTCGTCGGGTGAAAAAGGGCCGCCAGGATTTCGGATCCTGACAGCCCCTGACACGGGTTACAATGGCGCGTTTAGCATTCGCTATAGCCACAACTCATGCATTTCTTGCAACCCTCGGCATAGACAAGGGTGTTGCAACCGCACTGGGGGCAAAGGTTGCCGATGGCGGTGAAGGCGTGTGCGACGGGCAGCATGGGGAGACCACCGCCAACCATTGCGGCGCTGCTTGGTGCGGGGGCGTCATCCTTGGCGGTGGCACCTTCCAGATGCTGCATCAGGGCGCGGGCGACGGCGTCGGGCAGCGACCGCACACGGTTGATGCCGAGGCCGATGGAACTGCTGCCGCCAATCGACGCTAACTGCTCAGCGATGGCCTGGGCACGTTCATTCTGGCTGATCGGGCTTTCGACGCGCAGGTGCAGCGAGATCAAGCGGCCCAGTCCTTCGGCCAGCGCGGCCACGTCACTGCCCGCCTTGCCGATGGCGATGAAGACTTCAAGCAGGCCATCGTCATCCGAATTGAGGGTGACGTTGACCTTGCCCTCGGGGGCGCGCACCTGGCGGGTGTAGCCATGCACGACCTCTGGGCGATCCTTGACGCCATTGGTGTAGGTGCCGCTGCGGAGCGGCTTTTGTGGCGCGGGTGCCGGGGCTGGTGCAGCCATGGCGACGGCAGGTGACAACTCCGCTGGCGCGGCGGGGGGATTTTCCGCCATCAGCGGCGCGGTGTTCGCCGGCGGGGCCTCAGCCTGGCCGGGCTTCTCGTCTTTCTTGACGCCAACGTTCAAGACTTGCTCTCCTTTGCTGCCATCCCGGAAGACGGTGATACCCAGGCAGCCCAGATTCCACGCCATCAGATACGCATTCTCGACATCCGCATAAGTTGCGCTGTTTGGCAGATTGATGGTCTTGCTGATGCTGTTATCCACGCCTTTCTGGAAGGCCGCTTGCATGCGGATGTGCCACTCGGGGGCGATCTCATGTGCGGTGACATAGGGCATCAGGTCGGGGTGCCGCGCTGATGGGTGGCCGTGCAGCGTGCCATGTTCGCGCACCCAGGTCAACACGCTGGCTTTGTCGGCGTAATCCGACGCTTCCAGGGCATGCACGAAGAAGGGGTTGACGAAATCCAGCACGCGATAGGTGCCATCTGGCTGCTTGACGCGATGTTGGAAGGCCAGCGCGAAGATCGGTTCGATGCCCGACGAGCAATCCGCGATGATGCTGATCGATCCGGTTGGCGCGACGGTGGTGCAGGTGGAATTGCGGCGCGGCGCATCATTCTTATAGATGCTGCGGTCCCAGTTGGCGAAGGCCCCGCGCTCGTCGGCCATCTTGATGGATTCGTCCGTGGCCCAGTCGCGCACACTGGTCATGACGCGCTCGGCCAAGTGAATGGCCTCGTCGC
>JACDGC010000284.1 GCA_013815535.1 Ktedonobacterales bacterium | reverse complement strand
GATTTGGTCGCCCACTCGCCCGAATATGGATGTTGGGCGGACGACCATCGGGGAAAGAGGTGAGCAGGCTCTTTTGCCAGTCTGATGCTGGTCCGTTCGCCCCTGGCGGGCAATGATCCAGGGTGATCAACGCACCAAACGGTTGATACCCGAGGGCACTGATCATCGCGACGACAGCAGCGGTGTTGGTCAAATCGTGCAGGGTCACCTGAATGTCGATCTTGTCTTTGGCGGCGAGCCCAGGCACCGCCGTCGATCCGATATGGTCGATGCGCAGTGCCTGGGCACCCAGTGCCGTGCGCAGTGGCGCGGCGATGCGCTGAAACTCTGCTGGCCATTGCGGGTCATACGCAACAATCGTAATCATGCGCTTGCTTACCTCATCGAAATATTTTACGCGAATTGTCAAATCAGAGCAAAAGCGAGAAAGGGGAAATCAAGAGGAGCACCTATAACGAAACGCGCTTCCAAGAGAGGAAGCGCGCTAGTCGTGAAGTGGGAAGGGTTAGTGGCGGCGGGCGCGCCGACGCCCCCCAGGCGCACGCGCCAATGACGCAGTGGAACCACTGCCTTCGCGCTTCAAGACGGGTGGGAGCGCCGATTCGTCATCGAGCTCATCTTTGTCGCGGCGTTGCGTGGGGGTGATGCTCGCCTCTGGCGCGCCATCGACGTTCGGGCGGCCCTTTTGTTGGGGCAAGGGTGCCTCAGCATCATCTTCCGCGCTGACATCTCGCTCTGCATGCTGGGCGGGATGCGTCAGCATCGCTTGCAGCTTGGTGATGCGCCGCCCACGCGTGGCGAGCACGGTCAACGTCATCTCGGGGGTGTGCACGACATCCCCCACCACGGGAATCTTGTCGAGCAGCGCCAGCATCAAACCACCAACGGTGTCATATTCTTCGCCCGCTTCCAACTCGGTGCCGAGCAATTCATTGAGATCGTCGATGTTCATCTTTGCAGCGATGATGTACTCAGACGAGCTGACTTGCTCATATTCCCGTTCTTCACGGTCATATTCGTCCTGGATGTCGCCGATGATCTCTTCCACCAGATCCTCAATCGTCACCAGACCGACAACCGAGCCATATTCGTCAATGACGATGGCCATGTGGACGCGTTGGTTCTGCAATTCGTGCAGCAGGTCATCCAGCTTCTTGGATTCGGGCACAAAATAGGCAGGACGCACAATCTCACGCACTCCCCGTGAGGCATCGCCACCATTCAGCAGTTCAGGCAAGATGTCCTTGGCATAAAGCACCCCCGCAATATTATCGATGGAGGTGTCATAGACGGGGATGCGCGACATACCCCCTTCCATGATCAGCTTCACCGCTGCTGCGAGGGTCGTCTCAGCGCTGAGGGTGATCATGTCGATGCGGGGCACCATCACCTCGCGCACCGTCGTTTCCGACAGCTCGAAGATGTGGTGGATCATCGTGCGTTCGCCTTCCTCGAAGACGCCCTCTTCTTCACCCACGTTCACCAGCAACCGCAGTTCTTCCTCCGTCACGGAGGGGCCGATGCGCCGCAAAGGGATGCCCAGCAGCCGCAAAATGGCATTCGTGATGGCGTTGAACATGGTGATGATCGGGCGCAGCAGCAACGCCAGCCCACTAATGATCGGCACCAAAGCCTTCGCCCAGGCCTCGGGGTTTTGCACCGCCGCGTTCTTGGGCGTCACCTCGCAAAAGATGAGCACCACCAACGAGGTCGCCACCGTTGCCACCAACTCACCCCAATGAGGGATGAGGTCAATGGCGATGACGGTCGCCATGGAGGACGCCAGAATCACGGCAACGTTATTGACCACCAAAATGGTGGTGAGGAAAACGTTGGGTTTCGCGAGCAGCGTCTCGATCTGGATGGCCCGACTATCGCCTTCTTCCGCCAGATTCTTGATGCGGATGCGATTGATCGATGTCAATGCCGTTTCAGAGGCCGATGAGATGGCCGATGCGATGAGCGATAGCACCAAGATGGCCACCTGCAAGGGCAGCGCGCTATTCGTGGCAGCGGCGGCAGCTAACGGCCAGGGGAAAGGGTCAACCATGGCGCACACCCCTTTGCGGGCACAGGCCGGCACGGGTTGGGCAACAATCAGAGGAGCAAGGATTTTGCCAGGTGAGATGCCGGGCAGGGCGCCCGATCACCCGCATGGTGAGGATGGAACGTATGGATGCGCTTGCGCGCTGCGTACTATGGTCCTCCGAATCAGTCGATCCAGAGCGATTGACCGAATGGGCGTGTTTCATAAGCTGTGTGTGACAGCGTCACTCCTTCACTTCCCGCAGGGGTGGGGCGGCACATGCCGTCCGACAACGAGAAGAGGCTGGGGCACCAGGATTCGAACCTGGGATCGTGGATCCAAAGACCACTGCCTTACCACTTGGCCATGCCCCAAGACAATCCGCCAGATTGTGGCGGCGCATGGACGTTGCATACTCTCGCAAGTTTGTGACCAAGCGAGGGAGACTACACAGCGACCATCCCCACTATTGTACTCCGCCGCGCGCGTCATGTCAAGGGAAACTGACGCACTGCCTCGCCAATGCGGACTATCGGGCGGCTCACACCACCCAGTCACGCCGCCGGGCAAACGTTTGGAGCGCGTCTTCTTGCTCATGCGCGCTGATGGCTCCGTCGCAGCGCCGCCGAATCTCGGCCAGCGCTTCCGAGACTGACATGCCGTTGCGGATGAGATAGGCCGCCAGCACCGTGCCCGTGCGCCCCTGCCCCATCAGACAATGCACCGCGACCGCGTTGCCTTCGGCGATTTGCTGATCAATAAATGCGATGGCCTGGTCCAATTGTCCACGCTTCGGGGCCTGCTGATCGCGCATTGGCAGGTGCAGATAGGCCATCTCGCTCGTGCTCATCACCGCGTCGGCCAGGGGCGCTTCCGTCAATGACAGCACCGCGCCGATGCCCTTGCGGCGCAACAGATCCAAATCGCTTTGCAAAGCGGCCTGGAGGATGGCTTTGTCGCGCTCGTCGCGCTGTTGCGTGCTGCCAGGCAGAGAGCACCCCGCCAGTCGCTCCGCGATCACCCAATAAAATCGATGCATCATTCGCCCTCGCTTTCTGCCTTCATCATAACCGCATATCAGCGCTCGGGGCACCGGACGATCTGGTAGGCATCGCCTGACCCAATGGTCAGGTGCGGCCACGGCACAGTGCCAGCCTGTCGTATATACTAGCTGGTGATAGATCGACCGCGTCATGCGCTGGCACGCAACACTGGCCACTGTGGGGAAACACGCGCTATGTCACCATCCATGAAACAACGCCGCATGCACACCATCGCGGCCCATAGTTTGGCGGAATTGCTGACCCAGGGACGCGACGCGGTGGAGCGCGCTGCCCAGCAGCACGCCACCCAGCGCGGTGCCACGCATTCGCTCAACCGCGTCGCGCTGACCTGGCTGGCCCCCCAGACCTGGGATGCCGACCACCTGCGTTGGACAGCGGCGGATATCGCTTGGTATCTGCGCGTCTTCGTCTCAGCGCCGACTGGTGCGCCCATCGCAGACGATCCACCGTTGCTCTTTCCCTACACCTATGCGACGCGCGCGCGCGCATGGGATGGCGGGTGGGGAAGTCTGGCGGAACTGCTGGCGGCGCTTCCGACGCTTTCCTTCACATTACCGGAGGCGCGGCGCGACCAAGGGGCTTTCACGCACATGGTGTTGGAACTGGCCGAGCGGCTGCACCTGCAAACCGTCCTCAGCTTGCTCTTGCTCTATCCCCCCACGGTGTTTGCCGCCTTTGTCGCCCAGCCTGACCTCGCAACGGCGATGGCGGCCCACTGGCACCAAGACCTGCTGGCCAGCGCCATCAGCGACATCGGAGCGAATCCCCATTCACGGCGGGCGGTGGTGGGTCCGCTAGGCTATCCCCAATTGGAGGCGCAACTCCAGCCACAGATGGGCAAGCCCCCCTATCAACTGTTCCAATTTTTGCCAGATGATGCGAACGCGCCCCTCAGTTCCATCCATGAGCATCGTTCGCTGGATGTCGGTGGCGGCGCACCGCTGGATTTTGCCCACGATCATCAGTGGCTCAGCACCGCCTGCGCTGCCTTGGGGCGCACGATGGGCGATATCACCTTGGTGGCGCACAATCTGCATGCCTACCCCGCTGCCCCAACCGATGAATCCATCACGGCCTGGCTCTGCCGCGTGACGGATGGCTACCCGGCTGGCGCGGACATTCCTGCGCAACTCATCGCACAGCCCGACTATGCCGCCAACCTCGCCCGCGCTTGGGCCCAGTGGCACGCTGAATGAGTCCTTTTGCATGAGCTAGGGAGCATCGTCTGGTTGAAATTCGATCTCATCATAAAGCGCGTCGACAGCTAGCGTGATGCCAAGACTGGTAAGCGGCACTTCTTCGCCCACCTTGAAACTCTGAAAATGCCAAAACTTTTCTGCTCGACGATACAGGTCAATTTGTGCATGGTCAAAATGGATGAGAACAATTTCTTCAATGGTTGAGCAAGCACGATAGAGATCGGCCTTTCTGCCCAGATCGTATGCTTGAGTGCTGGGGGAAAGCACTTCAAAAACGACGAGTGGCGTAAGGGCGGTATCTCGCCGTCCCCAATCTGCAGGGTCGCAACTTACCATTGCGTCAGGATACACATAGCGAGTTGCCGATAGTTGTACACGAAGATCAGAGTCGAAGACATGACATCCCGAACCACGGAGCAGATGTTTCAGTTCCGTGGTGAGATTGATTTTTATGATTGAATGATCGGCTGAACCTCCCGACATCATGCTTATCGCACCATTATGATATTCATAGCGATGATCAGGGTCGTTGCGGTCGAGTTCCAAATAGGCTTCCACGCTCATGCGATTGGGTTGGGGAATGGCAGCCATGAACGCACCTCATCTTCACCATGATTGCTCTCATTCTACCATCTTTGGCACACCATCTCTGCTGAGCGGCGCACGCAAATGACAATGAAGCGCGCTCCCTCAGCAGATCAGCCGAGGGAGCGCGCTGCGCCATGAGGATGAGCGACCTAGCCGCCGAGGGGGGGAACGAGGTCCAGGCCTGTGTTGATAGCCGTCCACGTCTTGCCCAAGTCGGTGCTCTTTGCCGGACCTTGACCCTGGTCGAGCGAGGCGGTGTAGACCGTCTTGTCGGTGGCAAAGTTGGGCGAAAACACAAAGGCAGGGCCATTCGTACCACGCAGCGTCACCGGCCCGCTGGCAGCGAAGGTCGTGCCACCATCGGTCGAGATGAAGGTGCCGTGCACGTCGCTGCTGCCTTGGTCTACCTGCGAGCTGACCAATGCCACGGTTTTATCGGTGGCGAAGTTAGGCGAGAAGGCCACCTCAGCCACCTTGCCGCCCGGCACAGGCGTCGTCAGGGTCGTCCACGTTTGTCCACCATCGGCGGAACGCTGCACTTTATCAACGCTCACGGCGATCAAGGTGTGATCCTGGGCGAAATTCGAGGAAAGGCCGATCGGATTTTGGCGGCCATCCAGCACCTTCGTCCATGTTTGACCGCTATCGGTCGACTTGTAAAGCGCGGGCGCTAGATTGATGGTGAACGTTCCGAAGATCGTCTTGTCGCTCTGGTAGGTTGGCGACACCACCAGCGGATCGGGATCACCCGCGCCCTGTGGCCCGGCAATGGGATTCCAGGTCTGGCCAGCATCCGTCGAGATATAGAACGCGCCCTGCGTGGTGGGGCATTTCGCGGTCGGGGCGGTCGTTGGGGTGGCCGAGGTTGGGGCGACAGTACCATTCACCGTGGCATCGAC
>JACDGC010000283.1 GCA_013815535.1 Ktedonobacterales bacterium | reverse complement strand
TTCATGCGCGCGTCGGGCAGCTTCTCGGCAAGCGCGTAGATGGGATGGTGTGCTGCCATGACGACGCCCGCGACATCATAATTGCCATAATGCCCTGTGACGAGCAAGGCCCCTTTGCCAGGGGCCACCGCTTCGTCGATGCGCCGAAAAGCGCCGGGGGTGCCATCGCGCGCGGGGGCGAGATCCGTTTCATCATGCAGCCGCCGCAGATAGAATTCAGAGGGATGATTGATGATGTCGAAGATATCGCTGACATAGTGGCCATAGTTGCGCCATGACAACCGCGCGGTGCGACGCACCAGGGGGTCGCTCATGGGGCGACCCAGGATGATGCTCATGTTGAACTGGGTGTTTCGCCGTTTCTCGGCCCAAGCCCAGTAGACGAGTTGGCAGACGAAGCCACCAAGGGCCCAGCGCACGCGCTGGGGCAAGCGCCGCGATAAACTTTGGGCGATGAGCGTCAAGCGATAGAGCATAGATGAGGCTGCCTCCGCTGCGATGAACGATCTTGGCCATTCGACCGCGTTCTCGTCTATTGTAACGCAGAAGGATATCATTGAGTAGCGGCAATCGCCCCGCAAATTGCCGGGCTTCCCCATCTATGGTCGCACATGCAGATGAAGGGTATGTAAAGGAGAGATGCCGTGCAAGCCAACGTGTCAGCGACTTTCGCGGTCCTCGGCCAGATCCATCGCCAGCACACACGCCAAAATGAGCACGTCATCTTGGCCAGGGGCCGTTTCCACGCCATAGGTCGCGCTCAGGCTCAGCCATTGTTTCGATATCGTTGCCACGGTGGTGCCGCCTTGGGTGATGACGAATTCATGGTCAAGGAAATTGCCGCGCATTTCCAAATCGTTCGGGCCAGGGATGTCGATGGCATAGCGGTCGCCAAAGGGGGTGAAGAAGCGCTTGCGCATTTCCGCCACCTCTTGCCCACCTCGCAGGATCTCATAGGTGGGCGTCAGCGCGACCAAGCGCCGAGCAATCTGCACCACCTCATTGCCCGCCATGTCGCTGATGGTGAGGCGGTCGTGCAAACTAAAGAACTTGCCCGCCACCTGCAAGACCGCTTGCCCCGCTTCGTCGGTGATGACGGAGTCTTCGGTCAGATGGAAGAGCCTCTCGCGGATGATGTAGCGCATGGACAATCCTGCTTTCAAGAGCCACTGGGGGCGGTGGGGCCAACCAGCACATGCATGCCGACCTGCTGCGGGGCCGCGTCTTCGCCCAGCACCCGCACCACCACCGCACTGATGTTATCGACGCCGCCATTATCATTCGCTTCATCAACGAGCGCCTGAGTGAGCGCCGTCAGATCGCGGTGGTGGCGCAGCAGCGCCTCGATGCGGGGGTTGCGAATCATCTCCCACAGGCCATCGGAGCACAGCAACAGGTGATCACCGGGCTTGACCGGGACGGTGAAAGTATCGATCTGGGCATCTTCTTGCTCACCCAGGCTGCGAAAGATCTGGTTGCGCTTGGGGTGGGTGTAGACATCATCTGGTTGGATGACCCCCGCCGCCACGAGGCTGGCGACCACCGAGTGATCCGCTGTGACCTGACGCAGGGGCATCTCGGTTTGCAAATGGTAGGTGCGGCTGTCACCAACGTTGATGATGTAGGCCATATCACCCGCAACCAGCGCGGCGGTGACGGTGGTGCCCATGTCAGCATGCTGGCGCACATTGCGATAGTGCAACGTCTCGTTGGCGTGCTGCGCCCCCTGGCGCAACAGATCCAACAGTTCCGCGTCATCGAACGATTCACCGCCAAGCAGGGGCTGCAAGATGTGGTCGGCCATCACGCGGACGGTTTCGCTGCTGGCCTCGCGCCCGAATTGATGGCCACCCATCCCATCCGCTACCACAAAGAGGCCAAAGGGCTGGGGGGCGTGCTGGTGCATGCGGGCACCCTGCACCACCAAGATGGAATCTTGGTTGGGGTCGGCCTTGCGGCGCATGCCGGGGTCGGTCAACCCCGAGGCTTGCAAACCATAGCGAATCACCCGACGCGCCCCACTCAGTGGCATGGTGGGCCGCACGGTTGTGTCGCCGCGCACCGCCCCACCTTGCAGTGTGAGAGCGGGGGTCTTTTGCGTGATGTCGCCATCATCAGCATAGGAGGCACGCGCGACATTTGCCAGCCCCGCACGAGGGGAACGGCGCATCACCGCCACCCGCACCAGCAGGAACAGCCCCAGCAAAACAATGGCAATGGCCAGCAAGAACGCGATGAACTGCGTCAGGCCATGCACTGGCAAACCGGGAATGATCTCATCCGAAGAGCCGCTGGCGGTGGCAATGGCGACGCCTGGCAGTGGCGAACCGGAAGCGGCGGCCATCAGCCAGGGGGTGACGCCAGTGAAGCTGGGATAATGATCGCGCAGTGATTGCAACTGGGCGGTCGCCGATTGATAGCGGGCATCTTTGGGATTCGTCGCACTGGCGGCATAATAGTCATCCAGCGCGCTATGCCACGAGCCATTAAATGCCCCGGCATTCGAGACGGCAAACGCGGCACGCAAAGCGGCATTGAGGGCATCGGTGCCCACGACACGTAGACCTTGGGCAGTGGTCAGCACCATGCCCGACAGTTGCCCGCCCCCCGCGCCAACGTCAGTGATGAGCGGCGCGCCAGGGTTGATGAGGGGCGTTGGGGCGGGGGTCAAGCTGAGCGTGAGGGGTGTTGGCGTGGTGGGGGACAGAGTCGCGCTGACGGTAGGCACGGGCGTTGGCACGCTCGCACTGGGGGGTAGCGCGACGACACTTTCACTGACCGTCAGCGCCCCAGGTAAGGCATTGAGCGTGATGGCATCGGAGGTGTAGGGGGTGGCATCGGTGCCACCGAGATCCAGCACCTGAGTGGTGCCAGTGGGCGGTGACGCGGGCACGACGACAACTGGCAGATCGTATGTGGGTGCCGTGCTGGCGGCCAATGGCAACACGATGGCCCCCTCTGACAGGCCCAGCGTTGGTAACGCCGAAATGTCGAGATCAAAGGCTAGCGTACCCAAGTGTGCCGCATCGCCACCCGTGTAGGCACTGTCGAGATACGCCGTCACTTTGGTCAGCTTCCAGCCAGCTGGCAGTGTGTGGTTGGCATTCAAATAGGCCGCCTGGGCGCTGGAGCAGGGCTGCACTGGACTCACCAAGTGGGCGTCGGTCAGCACGTAGTGGCGAGCATTGCCGCCCACCCCGGTGGTGCCAACAATCGCCCCCAGGCCCGTACATGGTTCCAAGGGGGTGAGGGTCGGCGCGGGACCCGTGGTCGTTTGGGCATAATAGGCCGCGATGAGCCGCACCACCGCCAGTTGTGCCGTCGCAACGAATTCGCGGGGACGGGGTGCGGGCTGGGGCGCACGGGCATGAGCAAGCGCAGGCATCGCCACGGTTCCTTGTGCCAGCAAAGCGCCCAGGACCAGGCAACCCGCCACCATGCGCACACGATGAAATCGACTCACGACCGCTCAGCCTCTCTTTACCAAATGCCCTTCGTTAGCACCACCGTTGAGATCATGCTTGGTTAATGCAATGGACGGGTCGAGTTGCGCTTTTGCATGCGCACCGCGCGCCGCAAACGGGCCAGGGTGGTGGCTGCGTTGCCATCACGTGGGTCCACCTGCACCGCATACTCCGCTTCGCGCAGCGCATCCGCCATGCGCCCCTGACGCTCGTAAACCTGGGCCAACAAGTGCCGTGCCACGGGCAAGGCGGGGTTGAGCCGCAAGGCTTCCACGAAGGCGCATTCCGCATCGGTCATCTTGTCTAGCCGCAGGGCAAGCTGGCCGTAGGACATGTGCGCGGGCACGTAATTTGGCGCCAGACGTACCGCCGTGGCATATTCTTGCTGGGCGTATTCGAGTTGGCCGGTCTGTTCCAAGCACATCCCCAAAAAGCGATGCGTCTCGTAATCGCTGGGATTCAACCGCGCCGCCTTTTGATAGGCACCCATCGCCTCGTGCGGCTGCTGTTGCAAGAAGAGATGGACATCACCGATCAAGCGATATGTTTCGGCATCGTTCGGGTTGAGTTGCAGCGATTCATTGTACGCTTCGAGGGCACGCAGCGCCTCTGGGGGACGAGACCTCGCATAAACGATACCGAGCATCTTGTGCCCCAGAGGATTCGCCCGGTCCGCTTCGACGGCTTTACGGGCCGCCTTGAGGGCCTCTTGCCAGCGCTCCTGCTCTAAAAAGCCCCGCGCCTGATTGACGTTTTCCTCAAATGGCAACAGAGGACGTGAAACCGCCCGCGCGGCGGGGCTGACGGGCACGACCGCCAGGGGTGCCACGCCCCCACCCATCAGGGCAGGCAAGGCACGGATGGCACGACCCATCTCGCCAGCGGTCGTCCAACGGTCCACCGCGCGGGGCGACAACGCGCGCATGATGATCGACTCGAAGGCGGGCGTCACATCGGGCCGCAAGGCACGCACGGGGGGGAAGTTGAAGATCATGGGCTTGTTGTTATTCGCGTCATGTTGCGTCAGCAAGCGGTGCAAGGTGGCGCCCAATGAAAAGATGTCGCTGCGTTGCTCGGGTTGGCCCTGCAACTGTTCGGGTGCCGCGAAGCCATAGGTGACGATGACCATCGACTCGGTGTTTTGCGCGCGCAAAGACCGCGCGATGCCAAAGTCGATCAGGCGCACACGGTCATCGGTGCCGATCATGATGTTGGCGGGCTTGAGATCACGAAAGATGACGCCCTGATGATGCAGGTATGACAGCACGTCGCACAGTTGCACGGCCCAGCGGCGCACGCGCTCCTCGGGCTGCACGCCCTCTTGTTCGAGCACCTCGGCCAGATTGCGGCCATGCACGAAGTCCATCACCAGATAGTAGCGCCCATCTTCCTCAAAGGAATCGCGCACACGGGGGATGGCGGGATGATTGAGGTCATGCAGCATGCTGGCTTCGCGCCGGAACCAATCGATCACTTGCTGGCGATCTTTGGCCTCAGTGAAGGTGTCGAGCATCTCTTTGACGGCACAGGGGCGCTTCAGGTTTTGATCTTCGGCCTCATAGACCGCGCCCATGCCACCCAACGCGACGATGCGCTTGATGCGATAGCGGTCGTGCCCCAACTGATCGCCAGGGTGCAGGCGTGGGGCGATGCGCTGCTGCTCAAGCTGGGGCACCATATCATAACTCTTTGCGCCATAGAGTGAAGCTTCTGGCGCGCCGGGGTAGGCGGCAGCGCCGAGGGCTGGCCCTTGCACGGCGGCCACGGGCGTCTTGAGCGGTTGTTCGCACGCCACACACACCTCGGCATCAGCGGAATTTTCCGCACCACAATTCAGACATCTCTGCATTCCCCAGGGCCTCCGGTACCAGCCTGGACGTGCCACCCTTCGTTGACGATGAGCAGGCGAAAAAGAGCTTTGACGTATTATAGCATACCCCGCCATATGAGTGAATCCGTCAAATCGCGGCAAAGGCCGTGCCCTTGACCCCTCATGCTATGATCAAGCGGTCAAGTATCGTGCATCATCATATGCGCCAAATTTTCATTCCATGAAACGAGGATGCTTGTGGCGACCACTCGACGATCTTGGTGGCCATTCGGGCGACGCAAGGTGGCAACCCCGACCCTCCCCGAACGCGTGGCCCCCTCTGCGCCATTGTTAGAACGCGACCCTGTGGCCCCCCCACCCCCCGCGAACCCCTTTAGCGCGTTTTGGGCGACAGGGCAGGTGCCTGCTCGTGCAAACACCTTCCTCGACACGATTGCCGAGATCGTGGCGCTGGCAAAAATCCGCAGTTTCGCGGTGCTGCATCTGCA
>JACDGC010000282.1 GCA_013815535.1 Ktedonobacterales bacterium | reverse complement strand
TGTTAACATGAGAGGCAGCAGGGGAAGCGCATCAGGATGGTGTATCCTGTAGGCATTGGTAAGCTGACAGGACCACCGATGAGGTGCGTGGTGGAAGGGCCGGTCGGGCTCAGTTTGAGATAGCCAAACTCGTCACAATGTGTGATCGCCTGTCTCGTCTGTTTACCTGAGACAGCTCCTTGAGTTGCGCTCGTATCGGTGTGTGAACACGCGTTGCCCCACCTGACGCACTTCGCTTGCTTTGTTTTTTTCGAGGAGGAGGATCCTCGATGGAACCCATGCCTCGATATGTGGGCTTGGATGTCCACAAACATTACCTCATGGTGGCGGCTCTGGATGAGACGCAACGTCTCGTAATGTCTCCCTGCAAAATCTCCATGGAGCGGTTTGCCGAATGGGCACGCACCCAGTTGACCAGTGCAGACCAGGTGGTGCTGGAAGCAACCACCAATGCGTGGGAGGTATATAATCTCCTGGCTCCCTTAGTGGCCAGCGTCAAAGTCGCCCATCCGATGTTCGTCAAGTTGATCAGCTCGGCACGGGTCAAAACCGATACGCGCGACACGCTCCATCTGGCGCCATTACTTCAGGCCGGACTCATTCTCAGCCGGTACGTGAATTGCGGTTGTTGATCGCGCACCGCCAACGGCTGGTGCGCCAGCGAGTCCAAGCCTGCAATCGGCTCCAGAGCATCCTCCATGCCCATGATCTCGTGCCACCCACCGCGAAACCCTCCAGTCAGGAATGGCAGGTGTGGTGGGAGTCACTGGAGATTCCGGCAGTTGAACGATTGCGGGTTCAGCATGACTCTGCGATTCTGCAACAGATGGACACCTTATTGGAAGCGGTGGAGAAGGAACTCTATCGCTTGAGCGGACAATCACCCTGGGCCGCAGACATGACCTTTCTGATGCAATTACCGGGTTTGGTTTGGTGAACAGTATGACGTTGCTCGCGGCCATCGGCGATATCTCGCGCTTTTCCACCGCCGCAAAGCTGGTCGGCTACAGTGGTTTAGGGGCGAGTGTGCACGCTTCCGGACAAACCTAGCAAACGGGACGCATCACCAAGCAAGGGCGGCGGGAAATGCGCACGGCGCTCATCGAAGCCGCCTGGATTGCCGTGCAACGCCATCCGCTTTGGAAAGAGCGCTTTGGGCGTCTGAGCAAGAAAATTGGCCCTGGCAAGGCGATTGTGGCGATGGCGCGCAAATTGTTGGTGGTCATTTGGCAGGTCTTAACCCATCGCTGTGTCGATCTCCATGCCGCCACAACTACCTTAGCCCAGCAATTCATGCGGTGGGGGAAATTTGGCGGCAAAGCCTTGCGTGGCGACTTGACCAGCGCTGCCTTTGTTCGATTGCATTTGCAACGATTGGGGATTGGCGAGGAGATTACCTCAGTCTCGTATGGCGGGCGAACGTTCTCCCTACCGCCGCCATCCCTAAATAGTGCCTGATATTTTCACTACACCAGAAGAACACCCATTCAGGTATCACTTGCTTCCAGGAGGGAGCGGGGAAAATCACGAGGCAATGCTCAGTTGCCCCGCTCCCTCCTGGACCTCCCTCACCCTTTCCCGGGCTAGGGGGGGCATGCTCCGCTGAGGCCAAGAGGGGCGCAGCTCCTCCTGGATCATCCCGCTCAAGGGCGTATCTCCCTTGAGAATCCCTCTTTTCCGATCATCCTTGAAGGGGTCTTTCATCGGTATCTGAGTTTTTGGGTCTCCCGCAGATTGGATACTGGTGGCGAAGTGGAACGACCTGTGAAATCGGATAGAATACGTGATGATACCAGTACACAAGTAAATTCATCATCTCGCTCAAACCCGATCCGATTCCCCCATCCCTGTCACTACTCAGCGTGTGGCACGAGCGGCTTTCCCGCATGGGAGCGTGTATTTGCAGATGCGTGACCAACTTGGGACACTCTACGCTGACACCGATTTTGCCGATCTCTTCCCGCCGTTGGGCACATCTTTCCGCCGATAAAACGCCTCTTTGAAGCAAGGAAAGTGATTGATAGAGCCACTTTCTATTGGTGGTGGGGACATTTCGGGCATCTAAACTATTGCCTACTTACGTAGCGAAAGCCAAGGCGAAGTGTGAATCCCGCACGACCATACATCTGTCGCTTGAAAAACTTTAACTTGTTGACATAGCCTTCGGTGCGTCTCTTTAGACGAACTGACAACTACACCTGATGCAGCAGAAGAGGCACATCAGTTTACCATCACACACCCTTTTCATCCGCTGGTTCATCAATCGTTCGCCCTGCTCGAACGCCGCCATGCCTGGGGTGAATGGCGCGTCTTTTTCCTCGATCCTCAATCACAGACCATTCGCTCCCTTCCCTTGGCCTGGACGAATTTAGCCTTTCCTGATCCCTTCCTCCTGGTTGCGCAGGGCCAGACCGTGCTGCGCTTCATTGATCTACAGCATCTCGTGCAGATGCTGAGAAACACCCAGGCTCGCGCTCAGGAGGATGAGTAACATGGCCCCTCATGTCACCGCGCAGCATCTCAGTCGCACCGCTTGCCTGTATGTGCGGCAAAGTACCTTACAACAAGTGCTGGAAAATACCGAAAGCACGGCGCGCCAATATGCCTTACGCGAACGAGCGGTGGCCTTAGGATGGAGCGATGAGCGGATCATCGTGATTGATCAAGACCTCGGGCATTCGGGCGCTTCCGCCGCTGATCGGCTGGGCTTTCAGCGACTCGTTGCTGATGTGGGACTCGGCCAAGTGGGCCTCGTCTTAGGCTTGGAAGTTTCCCGCTTGGCGCGCAACTCTAGCGACTGGCATCGCCTCTTGGAGATCTGCGCGCTCACCCAGACCTTGATTCTTGATGAGGACGGGTTGTATGATCCCGCGACGTTTAATGATCGCCTCCTCTTGGGGCTGAAGGGGGCCATGTCAGAAGCCGAGCTTTTTGTGTTGCGTGCTCGGTTGCAAGGGGGCTTGCTCAACAAAGCGCGGCGCGGAGCCTTGAAGCTGGCGCTTCCCATTGGCTTTTGTTACACCCCAGGTGATCAGATCGTGTTGGATCCCCATCTCCAAGTGCAAGCCACGATCCGTGAACTCTTTGCCACGTTTCACCAAACGGGCTCGGCTTTCGCTACCGTCCGCCATTTTCAACAGGCCCACCTGCCGTTTCCCCATCGGCTGCGCAGTGGACCCCAGCAGGGGGAACTCGTTTGGGGAGAAGTGCAGCATCATGATGTCCTGCGCATCCTGCATCACCCCGGCTACGCCGGGGCCTACGTCTTTGGGCGAACGCATACCACCAAAACCGCTGACGGCAAATTGCATGTGCAGGACCTCCCTCGTCCTGAATGGCTGGTCCTTGTGCCGAATGCCCATGTCGGATACATTACTTGGGAGGAGTATGAACAGAATGAGGCGCAACTACTCATGAATAGTCAAGCCTACGCGCCGCAACGCTTCTCTCCCCCACGGGAAGGCCCGGCGCTCTTACAGGGGATGCTCATGTGTGGGCGATGTGGCGAACGGATGACGGTGCGGTATCACCAGCGCGCCAAGCAACGGATTGTCCCCGACTATCTCTGCCAAAGTGACAGCATCGCGCACGGCCGTACTCCCTGTCAGCGCATTCCCGGTGCGGCCTTCGACCGCGCGGTCGGTGAGCTGCTCATTAAGCAGGTGACTCCTGCCACGATTGCCCTGACCCTGGCCGTGCAAGAGGAGTTGGCCCAGCGGTCCGTGGAGGCGCAACGCTTACGCCATCTCCAGGTGGAGCGCGCCCAGTATGAAGCCAACCTTGCCCAACGGCGCTATCGGCAAGTCGATCCCGATAACCGCTTGGTGGCAACGGTCTTGGAAGCCGAATGGAATACCAAATTACGGGAACTCGAGGAAGCCCGCACCACCGAGGAACAGTATCGCACCCTTGATCAGCAGACGGTGAGTGCGGATGATCGCGTACTGATCGGCGAACTTCCCGAGCAGTTCGCCCGGTTTTGGCAGCACCCACAGACGACGGCACGCGAACGCAAACGGCTTGTTCGCCTCGTGATTGAAGATGTCACGGTCCACAAAGGGGACCAGATTGTGGCGCATGTGCGCTTCAAGGGCGGCGCGACGCACACCCTGCATATTCCCTTGCCGCCCCCTTTTGCCCATTCCCGTTTCACCGCACCGGAGACCCTGGCAGCCATTGACCGCCTCCTAGACGATTACACCGATGCCCAGATTGCGGAGCAGTTGAATCAGCAAGGATATCACACGTTTGATGCCCTGTGCTTTCAGGCCATGCATGTGTACCAACTCCGCCGCAAGCATGGCCTTGTGGACCGCTACACGCGGTTACGCGCACGCGGGTTGCTGACCGCTGAAGAACTGGCGCGTCAACAAGGGGTTGCGGTCCAGTCCATCTGGCGCGGGTATCACCTGGGCCGATTTGTGGGTGTGCCGTACAACGACCGAGGGTCCTGCTTGTTTGTTGCTCCAATCAAGGAGTCATCGGCAGAGTTTCGGTGATCATCATTCAAGAGACGAGGTGCAGTATGCAACGTAATCGTTGGAATACACCTCTGTCAAGCCGGCGCGCACCGCCGCATAATCCGTACGAATCCCTTGGGCAAAGCGGCGCAGTTCTGGGATAGCGCATCGGTCCACCTCCGCAAGCCAGGTGTCCAACTGTTCCCCCTGACGTGTCCGCACCATCTCCCCAAAGGATTGTACCAACCCATACACCTCACGCAAGAGGGGACTTACTTCACAAAGTGCCTCCACCGCTTGGCGAATTCGATGACTCAATCGTTGTGGCGACCGAATGAACCACCACCGCGCATCGCGCGCAGAATACTCTTCCAGAAAATCAAACCCCAACGCAGGTAGTTCTGTAGCAAATGAAGGAGGCACATGCGGCGCGCGTGGTGCTACCTGGTGCAGGGCAGCCAGATACCGATACACGTTTTGCCGCGACCCGGTATAACCGTATGCTTGAATTTCCCGCCATAGGATCGTCCCTTCCTGGCACCCTTGATGCCAGCGTTGGTGTAGATAGGGAAGAAAGGGGTCAAGGATGCTGGGATATCGGCGGCGGGGGACACTGCCGGGACTGTGGCCGTTCTGCAACCAGCGATTGACTGTGCGAGGAGGCAGTCCCAAGGTTGCCGCAATCGCTTTCACGCTGATCTGTTGCTCAGCGAGTGCCATGACCTGGGCAAATTGGTTCAGTTTGGCGGCATAATGGGCCTGCGCTACGGCGGTGCGAGGCCGTCCGCGCCGAGGCCATTCCACGGGAGGAACAGGAGCTGCTGGTGCTGAGGGGAGTGGCGAGAGATGGGAGGGAGCCTCCCGCACGAGTATGGTATCCGGCGATGGCAAGGTGGTCCAGCCGCGTATCACGACCGGCTCAATGGCTTCCAGCAAATTCTTGACGAGATGGAAGCAATCGGCCACTTGCTGAGCCTGGGGCAACACTTGTTGAGCGGCGGCGGCATACGCACCACCCCGATCTCGGCTGACTAAGACGATCTCAGGATGGACTCGCAGCCACTCTGCAGCTCGTTCAACGGTGCGCTCGGCGAGGAGATCGAGAATGATCCGCTGATCAAGATCTACCACAACGGAGCCATAGCGATGGCCCCGCCGAAAGGCAAAGTCATCGATGCCAACATGGGTAACCGGTGTCAGCGAGGGAGTCGGTTCACCGAGGATCCGACGAATGATGGTACGCCAAGAGGTCAAGATGCCGAGTCGGGCCGCAAGACGTGCCCCTAATCGCCCACACGTTGCTAAGCCAATCGTCCGTAAAACCCGATTC
>JACDGC010000008.1 GCA_013815535.1 Ktedonobacterales bacterium | reverse complement strand
GCCGCCCTGGGCCTGACCGAGCTTCCCTGCATCCGTCGCCCCCGTGTCGCGCTCATCAGCACCGGCGATGAATTGGTGCAGCCTGGTAATCCACTCCCACCGGGGCACATCTATGACAGCAACACGCTCATGCTGGCCACCCATTTGCACCGTATGGGCGCTGAAGTTGCATGTAAGTTCACTGCGTCAGATCACGTTGGGACCGTCCGCGATTGCATCGGGCAAGCCTTGCAGCATGGGGTCGATCTCATCATCACCAGCGGCGGTATCTCCACGGGCGACTTCGATCTCGTCAAAGATGCCCTCAGCCTGGATGGTACCATCGATTTCTGGCAAATCTTGATGCGCCCCGGCAAGCCACTGGCCTTCGGTGCCATCGGCACGACGCCCTTGATCGGCCTGCCCGGCAACCCCATTGCCGCTTTCGTGGGGTGCGCGCTCTTCGTCCGCGCCCACCTGGCCCAATTGCAGGGGCTAGACCCAGAGCCACCCCTGGTCGAAGCATTCTGTGCTGAGCCGATCCGCAATGGCAGCCACAAACGCCATTTCTTGCGCGGCACGCACACGTTACAAGATGGACAATTGCATGTGCGGCTGGCGGGTGGGCAGATGCCCAACCAGTTTGCCACCCTCGCCCACAGCACCTGCCTGATCGTCGCCCACGAATCGCGCGAACACTACGCCATTGGCGACCGCATTTCCATCCTGCCCCTGGATGCCCTTGGCGCGCTGTAACACATCAGACCATGATGGCACATCCACCGTACTCAGTCGAACCGCGACGTGTGGATGACACCAGGATCAGTCCCATTCAGCAAGAAATCGACAGCGCGTTCAGCCGTCGCCGCGCCCATGTCGAGCCATGACCATTGCACGCGATGCAAAATCCCACGTCAGGATGCTGGGGCAGCGTCCCTACCATCGGCAGCCCATCTGGTGTGAAGGCCATGATGCCCGCCCACCGTCGCTCGACGGCACATCGACCTCTGGGAAATGCTCTTGCAAATATGCATCCAGCACCCCTTGCACGGGAGCGGTCACGCGATCATCGGTGGTGTCATGCTCAGATGCCTTGTTCTGTTTGCGACCGCCCCCGATGAGCAAACAGCCAGCGAACGTATCCCGATAAAACATGAAGCCATAGTCACTATGGCCGCAGGTGTTGAGCGCCCGACCATTCGACAGCGGCGCGTCAGCACCGTCACGCCCCCACCCTTGGCGGGCTGAATGTCATACAATTCATTGTTGTTGATGAGTTCCGCGCCGCTAGCGGCCAGCACCGCGCGGGCCAGTTCACAGGGCTGCACAGCGGCATCCCACGGCTGGCGAATCGCTGCGCAGTAGCCACGCCCCAGCGGATCGCCTTCGACAAATTCCGCATCGATGCCATCGGCATTGAGGGCATGCACCGCTTCGACCAATTCGCAGGCTTCATCTGCGCTTTCTGCCAGCAACCTGGAGTCGCACTTCTCGAGGCGCACGTTGCCATCCTTGATGAAACTGCGCCAATAGGCGTGGGTTTTGGCCGAAATACCCCATGGATCGCGCACGGCTTCGTGCCCATAGTGCGATGGCATCATGATAATACGTATCGAGTCCGGTGATCATGAAGCCCGCGTTGCGACTGCTGGCCCCCAGCGCCACATCGCGCATCTTGGTGATGACCACCTTATGACCAGCCTGCGCCGCGAAATAGGCCGTGGCGCAGCCCAGCACCGACCACTCGGCTCAACCTCCATCGGGCGTCATCGTCGCTGCATTCTACCATAACCCAATCTCAGCAGGTGCCCAGCCGCAACCAACTATCAAGTGAATCGCTGCGATACCCCTATAACGTTCTGCTTGCCAGCAGAAACCGGCACCAATGTCCACTTCGCCGTAAGCTATCCTGCTTCATGAGCAACATTTTCCCATGCCACCCGCCATTCATCTGGCGTATTCACATTGCTGAATGATTGCAATTGCGGATCAACCGCGCGCAGCATCGCATCATCCACCCAATGTGTCGCCACCGCCTCAAGCACCTGATGCACGGCAAATTGCTGGCCTTGAATGTGTGACAACAACGTGGGAAGCGTGCTGACATGGTAAATCGCGCAGAGCGGTTCGCATTCCCCATCGGCGTGACGGGGCACAACCGCATCATCCTCTGGGCGCAACTGCTCGACCAACACGCGCAACACGGCAGGCGCGAGCAACGGCAGATCGCAGGCCAGCACCAACCCATATTGGCCCGCAATTGCCCCCAACCCAGCGGCAATGCCCCCAAGCGGACCCTTAGCCCCAGGCACATCCGCCACCGTGGGATAGGGCAGCCAGGCATAGCGCGCCGCATCATTCGTGCTGATGACGATGTCATCCGCCACCGTGCGCGCAGAGGCTATCGTCTGCTCAATGAGCGTCTGTCCAGTGTCGGGGACGCGCATCAGGGATTTATCATGTCCCATGCGGCGGCTCTGGCCCCCAGCCAGAATGATGGCCGATAATGGGAAATGCGCAGGAGGCACTTCCAGCTCCTCACGAGACCACACTCACGCACAATGCCAATCTCGACATCCTGCTCAGATGAGAATACCGTATCAGGATAATGGCCGCTCGACACATATTATCATGCCAAATCCAATTTGGTGTACCACTACCGCTGGCCAGCAGCGATGGGTCACAGCACAGTGATGACTACCTTGCCTCTAGCATGCCCCGCTTCGAGATAACGGATTGCTTCGGGGGTCTCTGCGAGTGGATAACGCCGATCAATCACAGGAACGACCTTGCTCGCTTCGAGCAATTCTTTGATGCGCAACAGATGCTGCTGATTCGGCTGCGCCATAAACATCCGAATCTGTTGCTTCCCAGAGCGGGAGCGCATTGGCCCTAAGATCATATGATTGAGCAACTTAGGTGTCGAAGAGAATCCGACCACCAGCGCGATCCCTTGCGGCCTGAGCGCCCGCTGATACGCCGCAATCGAGCACGCGCCCACGGTATCGAAGATGACATCATAGTGTTGCCCAGACCTGGTGAAATCGGCCTGAGTATAATCGATGACCTGATCCGCGCCAATCGAGCGCACCAATTCGATATTCCCGGTGCTGCTTACCCCGGTAACGTGGGCACCCAGCGCCTTCGCAATTTGCACTGCAAACGTCCCCACGCCGCCGGATGCGCCATTGATCAGCACCTGCTGACCCGTCTGCACCTGCCCAGCATCTTGCAACCCTTGCAGCGCGGTCAGCGCCGCGATGGGAACCGCTGCCGCAGCCTCAAAGCTCAACGCTGCTGGTTTGGGGGCCACCGAGGTCACACGTGCACACACATATTCTGCAAACGAGCCAGTGCCCCGCCCAAAGACGGCATCGCCAGGATGAAACTGCGTAACGGTGTCACCCACTGCTTCCACCACCCCCGCAAGATCAACACCGATGCGCCCATCTTTGGGGTGGCGCCATCCGTCGCTCATACGCACCATGAATGGCGCGCCGCGCATGCTATGCCAGTCTACCGGATTGGCCGATGCTGCATGCACCTTGATCAGCACCTGATTCGCTTGAGGTAGTGGCTTGTCTGCTTCGGCCAACTGCAAGACATCTGGCGAACCGTACCGCGTGTAAATTATTGCTTTCATCTGCTCCCCCTAACAAGAGTTCCGCATAGCGCCACAGACCGTGCGACCACGAACGCGCCGTGATCTGGTCGCGCGGCACGTCGCGCCGCAACCGTTCCAGATCATAGCGCGCCAGCAAGGGAGCGCTATGATCTGGGCACACATGCTGCTCAACCTCCGCAGGGTAAACAGCATCGCAGCGCGAGCACACGAGATGCGCGAGGTAAGTGGTCACGTGACACGATCCTTTCGCCGTTTCAAGCGGCCCCATTCCTACTACCCCGCGACAATGGCCTGCGCCTGCGGCAACAATGCTTCGTAGCGCGGCAATGCGTCCAACAGCGCCAGATTGTCGCGGACGTGCGCCACACGCTTGGTGCCGAGCAGCACTGACGTGATGCCAGGGTTCGCGTGGAGGAATGCCATCCCCAAGGCCGTGAGGCCAGCTGGGTCACCATCCACCAGATCAAGCAGACGTTTGATGGTTGCACCCTCCGGCACGGCATCCAGCAGCGGTAGCACGCGCTCGGTCAGCAAACCATTACCCAATCCGGTGCGGATGAAAACGCCGATGCCATGCTCCGCTGCCAGATCAATGTTGGCTGCGTTCTCCTGGCGCAGCAAGTTGTAGCCCAATTGCATCACGTCGAAATCACCGCTCTGAATGCATCGCGTTGCCAATTCGTCATCAATCGAGGCTCCCAAGAAGCGCACCTTCCCAGCCCCCTGCGCGGCCTTCATCGCCCCCACCGTCTCGCCACGGTCCAGCACCTCTTCCGGATCGGGGCCAAAGTGGATTTGCAAGATGTCGATGACATCAGTGCGCAGCAACTGCAAACTGCGATCAATGGAGGCTGTGATGCCTGCATATGAAAAATCATAGTAGGTGTCCGGCTCCTGGCTGTGCTCGCCACACTTCGTCGCCAGCACGAACTCCCCGCGCCGATCCGCCACAGAGCGCCCGATGCGTTCCTCGCTGCGATGATAGGCCGCCGCCGTATCGATGAGAGTGATGCCCACGTCCAGCACGGTGTTGAGCACCTGCCCCGCCGCTTCGTCATCTGGCCGCAGCAGCGACTCACCGGACCCCAGCCCCCAGTCGCGCCCAATCTCCAACGCACCAAACCCCAGAAACGTGACGCCCACACCCGTTCGCCCAATGACCCGCTGCTCTAATCCCGCCATGATTCCTGCGTCTCCCATCTGTCGCACTCTTGCATCCCCACAGAATATCATGCACGCCCCTGAAAATAATAGGCCGCCCCCTGTCATGGAACAGACAGAGGGTGGCAATCAATCGCTAACCGTGCAAAAGAGTGATATGCTAGCGCACGACGAACGAGGGCGCATATCACAGGCAAGCATTATGGTTGGCGCGGATGGTAGGTCAACACGACCACGCCGGAAGGTTGCGTCTGAGTGTCTGTGAGTTGCAGCCGCACTTTATGCTGAATGTCGTGAAAGAGTGGTTTGCCGCCCCCCAAAATGACGGGAAAGATCAGCACCTGATATTCATCGATCAATCCCAGATTGGTCAACTCCTGCACCACACTGGCGCTGCCATAGATGACCATATCGCTGCCCGGCGCTTGCTTCATCTGCGTGATCTCTTCGGGAATGATCGCCGTTTTGAGCGTAGAATTGTGCCATTCCACCTGATCGAGCGTCCTGGAAAAGACGACCTTCTGCATCGCATTTAGTTGGCGGGCATAGACCTTTTCCCCTTCAGAGGCATTGGGGTTATCAGGCACATGGGGCCACGAACCCGCGAAGCTCTGATACGTCACGCGCCCCAACAACAGGGTATCCGCCGCCTTGACCACATCATATTCATATTGCCCCATGGCCTCCCCATGACTCTCGCCAATCCAATCCATCTCCCCGTTGGGACCAGCGATGAAGCCGTCGAGTGACACCCAGGTGGTGGTGATGATTTTTTGCATGAAATTCTCCTCTGCTTATGGTGAATGGTTCCCTCTCTATGAGAGCATCAAGCAAAAGTCGTTGTCTTGTACAGAAACGACATCTGCCCCTTTTCATCATGTCGAAGAATCTCCCCAGGAGTTTGCCCCATATACTGTTTGAGCGCATGCGTGAGGTGCGCCTGGTCGTAATATCCTGTGTGTGCCACCACATCGGTGATCGCGTGGCCCTGTCGCAACAAATAGGTTGCGTGACGCGCGCGCTCGATCTGGCGCGCTTCGCCGAGCCGCAGCCCCGTCGCTTGCAAAAAATGCCGCTGCAACGTGCGCTGCGAACGCTCACGGCGGACCTCATGCCAGGCATCTTCGACAAGCGGATCGTATCGCAGATACCCCACTCGTCGTAATCGCTCGACGAATACATCCGCGTTGTCAAAGTTAGGGAATGGCCAGGAGTCACCTTCCAACCCGAACGCCATTCGCCATTCCCGGGGCAATCGCCCATGAAGGTCGCGCGCGTCTCGGGGCCACGCACCGTCAGAGACATCTGGCCGTGTAAGCGACTCACCACCAATTCGCTATGGCTTCCGGCAATTGAAAGGAAGGGATCAGCATCCTCACTGTGGCAGCGCCAGACTCTTTCAACGAATGGTGCGTCTGACGCTCGATCCTCATCAAAGATGAGCATGGCCTGCCCCACCTTTCATCTCAGTCATTCCCTTTCATTTTCTAACCAGAGCCAAGAAAACGGATGCATCGAACCATTACTGAGTGTTTGTCACTCAAGCCAACCCAACGCATGCGAAGATAGCCCTGCTCTTACCAGGCCTCCACAGCCAACTGCCCATTGCGCCACGTCCATTCGCTGTCATGCATGAAACGGACGCCCCATGAATCGGTGATTTGCCAATCGCGGAAACCATTGATGCACTCCCAAAGCGTCTCGGCATGAGCCACCGATCCCTCTTTCAAGAGCTTTTCCGCCAGTGGCAGAAAATCAGCGGGCTTCTCTGGCACATCTTCCACGGCGCGCATCAGCCACTTGTGAAACGGATACAGGATACGATTATACGCCAGAATCAAGCGGGCGGAAAAGAACACCATTTCGCTCGTGGCGTGTGCCATCAAATAAGTCGATTGTCGCTTGGCGGCCTCTTTGATGAACCACCGATGCGCCTGAATCTGGCAATAGAACGCGCGCAACTTCTTTTCGCGGTCCTGCTCCGGATAAACCGGAATCGATTGAATCATCTCAGCCAAATGCGGCAGATGCGAAAAAGCGATGTGCGCATTGATGAATGCGGCCCGCGCTGGCTCACTGCCACGCTCCGCTACATCCCGTAGAAAGGCTTCATCGATGATCTTGCCATCAACATACCCGTCGGGATAGTCACAAATCTCTTTGTTGATATACCCCAGGTCATCGCTGGCAGCACGCCTGGCATATTCTTCCTCAGTGACCACCAGCAAGATGTCCACATCAGAGTTGGCATTGCCCCACCCCTTCGCCAGCGAACCACCCACCAGCATCGCCAGATAACGCGGATCTTCCCCAAAGAGCGCTTTCAGCCGTTCGACCACCGCCAGATGATGTGCTTGCAAATACATCGAAAAGACCCCTTCTTTGCCAAAGGAATGCACAGTGCCCCAATTCATGCCCGCTAGTGATAACCAATTGTAGCATCTCATCCGGTAATCTCAGCAGATACATCAGACACGCTCGCCTTGACAGCCGTACTCTGTCACCATATAATTAGGACGCAAACTAAATAAATGATGGGAGTTGCCGTGGCTGAGAATGAATTATTGAGCGCGATCATTAAGCGCCTGACCCATGCATTGGCCGAGACGTTCGCCGAACAGTTGCGGCGTCATGGCATCACCCTCGCGCAGTGGGGTGTGCTCCGGCATTTGTGGGAACACGAAGGCCGCTCGCAGGTCGAATTGCAAACCTTGCTGCGAGTCGAAGCCGCAACCATCACCGGCCTCTTACAACGACTGGAACGCTACGGCCTCATCTACCGCCAGGCAGACGAACACGACAAACGGATGCAGCGAGTCTTCTTAACAAATGAGGGGCGGGCGCTCGCCCCGAAGGTGCGCCATCTCGCCGAAGACATTAACCTACAAGCATTCGGTGATTTCTCACCCGAAGAACATCACCAATTACGGCACCTTCTCACCCGTGCCCTTCACAATCTCACGACACTAGGGGAGGCCCATTGATGTCTGACCATGGCCCACAGCGCTTATATCTGTTCCCGCTCTCCTACACCGATGTCCCCCTGCCAACGGGAGGAACCATGAGCATGGTCAACGGGTGCTATCTCATCGTGACGGGGTCTGGCCAACACATCCTCATCGACAGTGGCTGGCCACCAGAGCAACCCATTCCGGCGGGCATGCCACCGCGCCAACAAGAACATTCACTCCTCTCCCATCTCGCAACCATTGGTCTCACTCCCGGCGGCATCACCACCGTCATCTGCTCTCACTTCGATATCGATCACGTGGGCACCCATGATCTCTTTCCACACGCCGAATTCATCGTACAGCGCAAACAACTTGAGGTCGCCAACAATGGCCACCCACGCTTTGCCAGTGGGAACGCCCACTGGGGTAATCCAGCTTTACGCTATCGCGTGGTCGAGGGAGATACAGTGCTGATGCTAGGTATTCATCTCATCGAGACCAGCGGTCATGCTCCCGGCCATCAGTCGGTGCTGGTGGAGCTTCCCCAGGCCGGACCAGTCTTGCTGGCCATCGATGCGGTAATGATGGAACGGCAGTTCACCACTGACCGACGGGCGTGGTCGATGGATGACAACGAAGAGCAGCTGCGTGCCAGCACCCAGAAACTCCTCGATCTGGTTGAACGACACGGGGTGCGTTTGGTCGTATTTGGCCATGATGGCGCACAATGGCAGCAACTCACAACCGCCCCAGCTTACTATGGCTGAGGCATCGTAACACAGGCGGACATCGGCATCATCGCAGGCGGCGCGGAACATGACGCCAACGTCACGCCCCAATGTCACAAATTTCCGCGCGCTTGCGTTATCTCTATATAGCCTGGTTTTCATCGAAGAAGGGATACCATCCATGCGTTACGGCCTCAGTTTGCTCGTCCTGTGTTTATCACTGCTCACCAGTTGCGCGGCCAGCACGGTGACGGTCTCCACCGCACCTACCACCACCGTCGTTGCCGCCACAGCCACCCCCGCTGCGCCCGGCGCGCTGAACAGCATCGATTGGGCGAACACCGCCTACCCTGATCTCTGCAACACGAATGGCGGAGCCAAAGTCACCGTCTCGAACGGAACAGACCCCACCGGCAAGAATGGCATTCGCCTGCACGTCCTCGATCCGCTCTTTGGCTACATCACCCGCACCACCCAGCTCGATGTGATGGTTCCCTATTATTGCATCGGCATCATGGATGGCGGCACCGGCGTGGTCGTGCTGACCGGCAATGCCAGCAACCCCACCGTGGCGGGCAAATTGCCGCTGACTGCCCCCAAATATCCACTCTTCACCGTGACAGCAGAGGCGATTGTCTCGCAAAAGCTCATGCTCAGCGGCTACAGCTATTCCGCCGATGCCATTCCGCAATGCTGCCCTGATGTCTGGACCAACGACACCTACACCTGGAGTGGCAGCGCCTTCACCCTGACCACCCACACGGCGCAGAAACTCGGCGCGCAACTCTATCCATAATCCCGCGCTCAACCGCTTGATCGCACAATCCGGCAGCATCAAACCAACTTTATAGTTTGGTGCTGCCGGATTACTTTATGCCCTCAGCAAGTCATTCACGAAATCGCGTGCATCTATTACGAGCAGTCATGCCTCACAAAGCGTCACTCGACCGCGTAAAAATCAGGAGAGAGCGCAGTCAGCGGATTGCCGCACGGTGTATGCTCCCATGTGAACAGCACAGCATCATTGACGCATGGTATGCTTCTCTGAAGTCTCACCACAGAGAAAGGAATGGGGCGATGCCAGCAATGCAGTTTTGCATCCTCGGGGATTTTCGCCTGACCTATGACCATCAGCCAATAACGGCCCTGACGGCGCAGCGACTGCGCGCGTTGCTCGCCCTGCATCACACTGCCGCGCAACAGCGGCACAATCTGGCTTTTCTCTTTTGGCCCGACGGCCATCCCGATTGTGAGGGTGATTGGGCAACTGTACGATGATATTAAACATCGGAACATGAAGTTGATCAGCAACCAAGCTAGATCCTATATCAACCTCATGTTCCGGTTTTAGCAGAGAATGTACGATTGCCCAATCACCCCCACAATCCGTATATCCCTTTTTTTATACCCCTCTCGAGACCTCGCCGCTGGAGCATGGGTCATAAGCACTTTTGGTGCAGCAAGGAAGCAACAAATAAAATGGTACACTTCCAGCTTGGCTATTCATCAAGACGAAGTCGCTGTTTGGACGCGCTTGAGGCGCTTCACTTCCCCAGTGCGAGAGAACATGAGTTGGCATGCAGCACCCGCTGGCGGAGGAGCGCAAACCCCGCATGCCCATACCCTTGGCGCTTGATCAGCTTCAATTTGTGGACCTGCCCTTCTGTTTGTCCCTGACTGGTCGCTTGTGTCAATCCCGCCCGCAAAGCATTTTCCTCTTTGAGTAACGACATAACGAACGACCGAAGCGCAGTAGATTGAGCAGCGGTCACCCACGCATCGAGACGCTCTCCCTGGCGTAGGCGCACCATCTGACAAAATTGTTCGGCAACGCGGCACACCCCCTCAATCTGGTCATCAGCCGTCCGCAACCGCTCTAAATACTCCTGCTCACGACGGGCGCGGCGTTCGGGATGGCGTACGACAAGGCGAGCTACTTGAATGGCTGAGAAAGCAAGGGGAGCATGAGCAATCGTCACATCATACAGCGATGCTGGCAAGACGTGCTTAAATTTGAGGGGGAGGGCCGTTTCCTGCCGCAATTGCTTCACAAAGCGACCGACGTTCGACACCGAGTGCGTATATCCCTGGTTGGTTAATTCGCGCCAGATGAGTTGGGCGTTCCGCACACCCTCATTCCAGCGCTGGAGAATGTAGGGAATGAAAGGGTCCAGCGTGCGTCGTACGCTGGGGTGTTTCACAGAGGGAGGCTGTATCATGTGCAGATACCGATAGACGGTGGGACGACTCACATGTAAACGGCGGGCAATGGTCGTCACATCAACCTGTTTGGCGACTAAGTCATGAATCTGCTGGTGGATTTGCACCCAGCGCGCGACACGCTCGTCTTGCGACTGATGCTCAGGAAGCCGGGCGGAAGGGGGCGGTGACGATGGCATCGGCGGGTGCCGCATTTGCCGCAACACGTCGCGCTTGGTGAGAAAGAAGCGTTCAAGGACGTCGCGCAGATTCTGTAGCAAATGAAAGCGATCGAGGACCTGCTGGGCCTCAGGAAGTGCGGTCGTAATCGCTTGGGCAAACGTCCCAGAGCGATCGCGGCTGACCACTTGGATCGTCGGATGATTCCTGAGCCACGCGGCCACGGACACGACATCGCGCTCAGGAAGCAGATCAAGAACCCGGTGGCGCTCGAGGTCCACGATGATGGTACCGAAATGATGCCCTTGTCCCGGCTTGCCGCGCCGAAACGAAAACTCATCAATCCCAATGATGTGGGCAGGAAAGATGGCGGGTTCAGGAAGGGTCATGATGTGTCGCACTAAGGTGGTAGGCGAAAGGGCTGGGGTGATGTGGGCCGTAAGACGGGCAGCGCTCCGTCCGCTCGTCGCCAACGTCACAGAGCACACGAGATCGATGAGGCGCGTCGTCATGCGAGCAGAACGACGAAGCAGGGGATCAAGACGTTCGGCAAAGACGCGCTGAGCACACTGGGCCACGCGACAGCGCCATTTGTGAGTGACCACCTGGAAAGTGACCGACTGCCCTGACCACGCCAGATCCTGAGCCGTGCGCGTGTAGGTGCTATGCCGACTCGTTGAGGATATCAGGCACCGCGGACACGATGCGGAGGGTACCTCAGATGCCAGTACGATGCGGATCCCAGCGGGCGATTGCGTGACGTCCAGGACACGGAAATGAGGCGGGAGTCGCAATAAGTTAAAGAGAGGAGGCATTGAATACTCACAGACGAGAGGCACAGCCAAGCTGGAAGTGTACCATTTTGTTTGTTGCTTCCTTGCTGCACCAAAAGTGCTTATGACCCACCCTCCGCTGGCGAGGTGTCCCCCTCTCTTAGGCACTTATGCTTTTTTCATCACCTAACCGGATTTTTCCGATGCGTTGACGATGGCAAGATTGGCGTCGATGATTTTATCTCTATTAAGTGAGAATGACTTATTCGTTGAAATTGATTGATATTGATTCATGTCCGATAGGCCCAGCGTTACGCACGCTGTCACCAGCCGCAAACAACATATGTCCAAATGGAAGAATTTGGCGTAAGACGAGGCTAACATTGCTCCTGAAGGAGGAAGGTGTCGTTGATATGAACAGGTCAAGGCTTTTTCGCTTCACCTCCTGGGTCATACATGGTGCATCATTCCGAGTCTGTTGACCATTTACCAAGCTTACCCGCTGAAAATCGCGCAAAACGTTGCGCTGCACAAAAAACTCGTCCTTTTGGCGTTATGTTGTTTGCGGCTGGTGACAGCGTGCGTAACACTGGGCCTTGATGGGATCACACTCAATGACACTACGCAGTTCTTAGGTGTGCGTTGGAATGGTGCGTCGTTAGACAACATCGAGTGGTCACAAATCCCCACGCTAGTGATCAGATCGGTTAGGGTTTAGACAAGAGGCGTATCCTCCCGACGTTTTCCTGAGGATACGCCTCATGACCAATCGAGTAGCATTGGCTTCGGATAGATGTAAAACACCAGGTTATTGGCCTTCCCTTAGTTTTTCGTCGAACCCATCTAATTCAGGGAGAGCACTTCTTAAGGGAAGCGGAAGTGAGCCTGGGTCTCACTCAGACGTGAAGGTGGTATGGCGTTTTGGGCTTTTCGTGCCCCTCTTGACTTTCACCCTACCTGAAGGTTGTACGCTAGTGACAAGCGTTGTTCACCTGACTGCAAACAGGCTGGAAGAGAAGAATGAGATGTTAAAGATTCGCGATTTTGCGAAGCTCGCTGAGGTCTCCATGACCACCCTACGCTACTACGACGAGATCGGACTTCTCAAGCCGATCCATGTCGATCCTGAGACCGGGTATCGGTTCTACACGATGGATCAGTTGCCGCACCTGCATCGCATTCTGGCGCTCAAAGAGCTCGGATTGGGACTCACCCAGATCGTCGAGCTTCTGAAGGAAGGACTTGCTCCTGAGATATGGCAAGGGATGCTGCGGCTCAGGCAGGCACAACTCCAGCAGCATATCCAGACGGAACAGGAGCAACTCGTGCGCATCGAAGCGCGCCTGCGATCGCTTGAACAAGGCCGTGGTCTGCCGATCTATGAAGTCGTGCTCAAGGCGATCAAGCCGATCACCGGGGTTTCTCTGCATCTGACGACGACGGAGATGGCGAATCAGGCATACTGGATTGACCCCATCAGTTCCCTATTGAAGTGCTACGGGGTCACGCGCATCGATCCGCTGCTCGTCCTTCATCCGGAGAGTGAGGATGGGTATACCCTGGGTTCCGTAGAGATTATCGCACCGGTTGAGGAGAGAGACGCCGATGCCCTGATGACCTGGAGCGCGGGACGGCTGATACGCTGTGCGTTGCCAGCGGTTCCTCACATGGCCAGTACACTCCATCAAGGCTCTCCCGCGCTGGCGTTCTCGGCCTATCAAGCGCTGGGAACCTGGATAGAACACAATGGCTACACCATTGTGGGACCACGCCGCAAGATTTTTCTGCACCGGAGAGAACAGCTTGACGATGCACTCACCGAGATCCAGTTTCCGGTCGAGAAAGTGGGATGAAGGCGAGATGGGATCCAACCTCTGGCCACCGGAAGGCGAGCAGAGGGAAAGACCCGTTCCATCAACGGATTCTCTCAGGGTACGATGACTCACCTAGCGTTCTCTCTAGCGATGGAACGATCCTGGACAGGAGGAGCCTGTTTCCTCACCCCCAGAAAGAGAGGCAAGTCATCGCGGTGTTGCCTACACCGCGATGACTTGATCGAAGAAAAGATGACAACAAGAGCGACCTTTTGAACAAACAACATGATGAGTACAGGAAAGCGTCAGAGGAGGATAGCATGCTTATCGTTACGGGAGCCAACGGTCATCTTGGCCGGGCAGTCGTGGAGCATCTGCTCGAACTCGTTCCCGCCGAACGGCTTGGCGTGAGTGTCCAGGACACGGAGAAGGCACGGGACCTTGAGCAACGCGGGGTTCGCGTCAGGAGAGGGGACTTTGACGACGCGGCGAGCCTCGCACATGCCTTTGAGGGAGCGTCGCGGGTGCTGGTTGTCTCAGTCGACAAGCTCGGCGAGGAAGGCGTCGCCCAGAGCAAGGCCGCCATCGAAGCTGCGTATCGCGCAGGCGCCGACCGGGTCCTCTACACGAGCCACCAGGCGGCGAACCGGGCGTCGTCTTTCGCGCCGGCGCGCGACCACGCTGCTGTCGAGGCCTACCTCGAGGCGTGCGGCCAGCCGTTCACCTCACTGCGTAACGGCTACTACACCTCGAGCCTGGCGTTCCACATCGGAAATGCGGCGCAAACCGGCGAGCTGGCCGCACCGGCCGACGGGCCAGTGTCCTGGACCACGCGCGCCAACCTCGCCGAAGCCGCCGCTGCGATCCTCGTCGGCGACAACCCCTTTGACGGCCCGACCCCGCCGCTGCCCGCTGCCCGCGCGGTCGACATGCAGGAGGTTGCCGAGATACTTTCCGAGGTGACCGGGCGAACGGTCCGCCGCGTCGTCGTCGAGGACGACGACTTTATCGCTCATCTGACGGGCCGTGGCATACCCGCACCCTTCGCTCGACTGTTCATCGGCACCTATCAAGCCGCACGCGACGGCGAGTTCGCCGTCACCGACCTGGCACTCGGACGACTGATCGGTCGGCCTCCGACGCCCGTGCGGGACGCCTTGAGGGCAGAGATCACCCCGGCGAGGTGAGTCCTCGACATTGGACAAAAGGCAGCGGGTGCCCCACTTGTGGCCAGATCAGAGAGATGTTAGTCAGCCTGATTGGTATCACCATCTGCTAGTAAACGGTCGTAGATGTAAGCCCCAGAACCACGTCGTAGATGCCTTCAGCGACCAGATCGCGCAAGCGGTCGAGGGCAGGGCGGTCAAGATGGGCACCGCTGTAGCCTTCGTCACGAAAGACATCAGCCTCACCTACTTGATAGCCACGCTCGACACTCGCCTGATGCAGGGCCGCCAGCTGACTGCCGAGAGTTTCGTCGCGTTCTTGTTTCTCCGTCGAGACTCGTGCATAGAGGGCCGCTCTTACGAGATCTGCTTGGTACAGGACGCTGAGCGAGGACGCGGGTGTGGCATAGGAGAGGGGGGTCGTGGTTAGGTGAACGATGCGTTGGATCGTTCGCGGTGAAGAAGCTCCAAAGCTTTCCCCAAGCGGTGTTGGGCGTCGCGACATGGGACATGTTCTCCTCAAATCGAATCTGGCATGGGTGATCCTCTGGCTGGGGGAATGCTTCCAGTCCAGGGCATCCTATGCGAGCGAGGTCGCGGTGTCGAACGCCAAGGGTCCTGATAGGGGTGGCGCATGATAAATTGCAGCCGTGTTTGCATTGCAAACGGAACGGATTATTCCCACTACCCCAGTATGTGTTGACAGCCATTGCTCTCAATCTGGTGCGGACCGTTGCATGGCTGACGAACCTGCCCGATGCACTTGACCACCCTACCTCGACACGCTGTTCGCATTTTGTCGCATTGTACCAAGCGAGCGCATAAACCCGATCCATTCGGCAACAGCGTCAATGTTGGGACTAGGTCAGTTAGAAGGACCAAATATTGACTATACCCTTAAGGTTACACGAAGCTATCAAATCTCCTTTCGGAGACCATCTAATATCAGTGGTACCTAATGCATCTTTCTGATCTTTTGACATAACTACATTATCTTCGACTATCCATATGTGCGATCCTCCATTCCCATCTGCTATTGCAATACGCGAAGAATCAGGAGACCAACTCAATGCATTCCCCGCAACCATAAACTCACCCGTGTCGAAAAGTACATTTCCATTATCTCCATTATGCAATCTAATTGGCCCCCAATTTGTACAAGATGCTATATATTGCGCATTAGGGGACCAGGCAGCATCGATAACTTCTCTAAAGCCTGGAAAATAGGAACGAAATTTTACTGGAGGATCAAATGGGTTCCAAATTTGGATGGTGTAATCATCAAATCCTGATGACAAGATACTCATACCTGTATTCGACCAACTAACACTGCTTACTATTGCACCTGAATGACTAAAATACTCGTATACTAAGTGATAATTTTCATATATCAGTACTTTAGCATCCAAAGATGTAACTGATTCACCCGAAACCGCAAGAACACCACCTTGAGAAAAGGCTAAATCATAAATTCCGTCCAAATTCGTTTCCAATAACTTTTGCACTGTTTCGGAACTGATAGAATAGAAAAAAACGGCATTCGTGCTACCAGCAAAATAGATAACCTCATCATTTGGGCTCCACAAAATTGAGCGAATAATAAACTGACTGGTAAAGACGTGCAAAATCTCCCGCTTTTGCACGTCCCAAATTACTATTTTTCCGGCTCTATCTCCTGAAGCAATCAACCGACCACTATTTGACCAAGCAAGACAGGTTGCTACTTCCTCATGGAGTTGATATTGTTCAAAACACTCCATTTTCCCTCGCTTCTACCCTAAGTGGTCCATTCGTTAAATGCGAAGAATTTTGGTGACGAAAGCAATACGGCGGTGAAGATGGCGGGGCTGATGCCTGCGACGTTGCCCCCAGTGAAACGGGTGTTTGTGTTGATTCCAATAACGTGTAGCCGCCGCAACCGCGCTGCGCACCTGCTCCTCATCCTCGAAGCGTCGGCCCTTGAGGGCCAGCGAACGGAGGATTTTCCACCACGGTTCGATGAGATTGAGAGAGGCGGCATATTTCGGCTGATAGACAAACTCCCAGCGCGGACGATGGATCTGAAAGAGCAAGAGGTCGGCGCAGTGGTGCATGTCCAAGTTGTCCATGATGGCATAGATCCGCTCAATTTCGGTTCCAAGCTGAGTATCGACCCAGGCCAAGAAGTCGATGAAGTGGGCTTTGATGCGACGGGGATACCACTGTGTCCAACACTGGCCGCTGGCAGCATGGAAGGCACCATACCCATAGCCTTTGGCGCGTCGTCCATAATCGATCTCTTGCTTTGCTCGTTGGGCCGGACGTAACATTACCTCGATGGCTTCCTGTCGGGGATAACTCTTCGCCGCCACAGGCCCCATCTCATCGATATCCAGGGTGATGCTGTGGTCAGGCGGGGCCGTTCTTAGGGTTTCGATGGCCCCCTTTTTTGCGCGAACTCGGGATCGAGTCGCTCCCCGAACCAGGTTTCTTGGTGACGCCAACGTAAGCCCTCGTCCTGCAAGATCTCGAAGATGCGCGTCTTCTTCATGCGCACGCCCACCTGTTCAGCAACATAGAGAGCCAGTCGCTCGACGGTCCAACTCGCATACGGTAAACCCAGATCGGTGGGCCGAGTACGTGCTGCGTGCAGCACCTGCGCTTTCGCTTCTGGGGTATAGCGCGAAGGCGCCCCCGAACGCGCGGCGTCCCCCAATCCTGCTAATCCCATCTCCGCGAAGCGCTTGAACCATTTGTATACCATCCCTGGGGCGTTGCCGGTTTGCTCGATGATTTCAGGGATGGTCTGCCCTTGACCGGCAAGCTCGACGATGCGCGCTCGCTGCACCAGGCGAATAGCCGCCGTCTGGGAATGGGCTAATTTGTGAATCACCCGCGTTTCTTCGTCCGTCAGTGCCCGCATCCGTAATGGTCCTCGCATACCGCTCCCTCGTTTCCTGTTCTCCCCCTCCTATTCTAACACGCATTTAGCGAATATACCACTAAGTCATTTACTGACCAAAGTGAAGCAATCACTCCAATTACACCTGCTTGAAGAAAACCAGTCGCTAATCCAAGCATTTCATCTTTAAGTCGTGTGGCGTCAATAATTGCTGTCTCACATGCCGAAAGTATCAATAGCGGAGCTAGCGCGCCGCATCGCCACGCCAACCCTTCAGACGATCTTTCTCTCCGCTTCCCTTGCCGTCTATCAATGATGTTTTTGATGGGCGGCCACCGCAGCGGTTGCCTCAGCGTGCTATATTTCCTCAGATAGACAGAATACGCCGGATGGGGTGCCCAGGTGACCAGGCCCAGCAGCAGTGAAGGCGGCGCGCCGGTGTGCTGCCGCATCGGGAAATGTGAGGAATTGGCATGACCACACTCGTCTCCGTCAATGTCGGACTCCCCCGCGATGTCGCCTGGCAAGGGAAGACGGTGCATACGGGCATCTGGAAAGAGCCAGTGACAGGACGCCGGCTGGTGCGTCGCCTCAATGTCGATGGCGATGGGCAGGGGGACCTTGGCGGGCATGGCGGCGAGCAACGGGCCGTCTTTGTGTATCAGCTCGCTTCCTACCGCTATTGGGCGCAGCAGCTCAATCGCCAAGATCTGGTGCCGGGCCATTTTGGCGAGAATTTCACCGTGGACGGGTTGGCCGACGACGAGGTATGCAGTGGGGACCGCTTTCGCATCGGCACCGCCCTCTTCGAGGTGACGCAGCCCCGTGTCACCTGCTACCGCGTTGGCCTCCGCCTGGATGAGCCACGCATGCCCGCGCTGCTGGTCGCGCACCACCGTCCCGGCTTCTATCTGCGGGTGCTCGAAGAGGGCGAGGTCGGCGCGGGTGATGCCATCATCCAGGTGGCGCAGGGGCCAGGACAGATGACCGTCGCGGCTATCGACGCCTTGCTCTATCTCAATGGTCGCTCGCAGGCCGCACTGGAACGCGCGCTTACTATTCCGGCGCTCAGCCCCGGCTGGCGCGACTCATTTGCGGCATTGCTCGACCAGATTGCGATGGGGAAAGGGGCGAATGGCAACGCTGGCCTGGTGCCAACCAGCAGCCCCCCACCCGCCTGGGCGGGCTTCCGTCCGGTGCAGGTGGCCCGCATTGACCAAGAGACCCGGACGATTCGCTCCCTGGTGCTTACCCCAGCGGATGGGCAGCCTTTGGTCGCAGCCCAGCCGGGTCAATACATCGTCTTGCGCTTGCACCCCGACCCCCAAGGGCCAGCGGTGCTCCGCAATTATTCGCTGTCTGCCGCCCCCAGCGCGACCGAGTATCGGGTAAGCATCAAGCAAGAGGACCACGGGGTGGTGAGCCGCTACCTGCACACGCAAGTTGAGGTGGGGGCGCGACTTGAGATGAGTGCGCCACGTGGCACGTTTTGCTTACAGCCGCCGACTCGTCCGATTGTCCTGCTCAGCGCGGGGGTGGGGGCGACGCCTGTGCTGGCGATGCTCCACGCGCTAGCCGATGCTGCTTCCCCCCAAGCTATCTGGTGGGTGTTTGGCGCGCGGAACCGGGCGGAGCACCCCTTCGCGGCGGAAGTCGCGGCACTGCTGGCGCGCCTGCCGCAGGGGCACCGCCATATCCGGTATAGCCAACCAGATGCCGCCGACCAGCCGGGCAGCGACTTTGACGCGGTCGGGCACATCAGTCGCACCGTTTTGCAAGAGATCGGCGTGCCAGCGGATGCCGATTTCTATCTCTGTGGCCCGGCGACCTTCTTGGCTGACATGACGACGGGTCTCGGTGAATGGGGCATTCCTGCTAGCCAGATCCACGCAGAAACGTTCGGCACACAGGCGGCTATGACCCCAGGGGTGGTGGATGCCGCTCAGCGCGCGCCCCACGTGCCCGCAGCCTCGCCCACCGCGACCGGGCCGGTGGTCGCGTTCGCGCGCAGTGGCATCGCCGCTCCCTGGGACGCGCAGTATCGCAGCCTGTTGGAGTTCGCCGAGGCATGTGATGTGCCCGTCCGCTGGTCATGCCGCACGGGGGTGTGCCACAACTGCGAGAGTGGGCTCATTGCCGGGACGGTGGAGTACGACCCCGATCCCCTTGAGCCACCCGCGACGGGCAACCTGCTGATTTGCTGCGCTCGCCCGAAAGCTGAGATCACGCTCGATTTGTGAGGCCGATACTAGCCTCATAAAAGGACTTCTACGCCATGAAGACGCGCCACCCCGTTACCAGATGGCCCTTGTTGCCCTTTACTTCGTGAGGGCTATTAGCAAAGTTGAGCGACCTCCGCCGCTTCACGACGAACTGCTACCATGACAACGGGCAGTAGTGAAGACGTTGATCGTCCAATGATGCATGGGGACCTGTTAAACATCCCCGCGCCCTCACCGCGTACCCCCTCGCTTTCCCGGCCAAGCCAACCGAAGAAGACTATATATGATGATGCCCTCTGAGCCAATGCCTGAGCCATGTACAGCAGATACGACCGACATACCATCGCCGCCTTCTTTGCGGCGACCCGCGCCATGGATGCTGACACCTGCGTCTCCACCTTTGCCACCGCTACCCTGCTCGAAGTCCCCATGGGGCCCCGTCAGGTCTACGGACATGCCGCGATCCGGCACTTTTTTGAGCAGATCCTAGCAACCCTGCCAACCTTTGGCATCACCGCGGACTGGCTCGGGCATGGCGTCAGCGCAACGAGGCTGGCCGTGACTTTGTCGGCATTGATGTGTTCACGATGAACCCCCTAGGAGCCATCCAAGAGCTGCTCGCCTATTGGGATGTCGCCGCGCTGTTTGACCAGTTACATGGGTAATCAGCACGGCTCATGCGTTTTCCTCACTGAAGGAGTCACCATGCGTTTTCCATCCAAGAACTTCCTCGTGACCGGCAGCACCATACCATCAAAAATGCCAGTGCGAAACAGAGGCAGGCTACACGCCAGTTGACCGCCCCCTGTCGGATCGCGCTGTCGGGGACCCCCATTGAGAACTCCCCGGATGATGTCTATGCGCTGATGGCCTTTCTCAATCCGGGGCTGCTGGGGATCCCCGAGCATCTTCGACGACAGTTGGTCGCTCCGATTCAACGCCATGACGCCAAGGCCCACCAGCGTTTGCAACGGCTGCTGACGTTATTCGTGCTGCGTCGGCGCAAGAGTGATCCCGATATCGCCCCTGAACTGCCGCCCAAGATTGAACAGATCGAGTATTGTTCGCTGACCCGCGAGCAGGCCAGTCTCTACGCGGCCATCCTACGTGATCTGGAAGCGTCATTCGCCTTGCCGAGCGATCAGCGAAACACGGCGATGTTCCGTAGGTTGCACTGGCTCAAGCAATGCTGTAATCACCCCGCGCATGTGCTTGGCGATCACTCCGCCCTGCCGAGACGCTCGGGGAAACTCGAACGACGCGAAGAGATTGTGGCGGATGCGCTTGCCGAAGGTCAGCGGTGCCTCATTTTCAGCCAATATGCGGAGATGTTACATCTGCTGCAACCGCATCTGGCGGACCGCTTTGGGGAAGAGGTGTTCGTGTTGGATGGCAACACCCCCGAACCGCGCCGCGATGATTGAGCGATGCAGCCACGAGCCGACGGCGCCGCATCTCTTCCTGCTTACCTTCAAAGCCGGTGGCTCCGCGATCAATCTGGTCAGCGCGAATACGGTCATTCTGTCTGATCACGAGTGGAATACGGCGGTGGAAAATCAGGCGATTGATCACGCCCATCATATCGGCCAAATGAGTACCGTCAATGTCCATAAATTGACCAGCAGCGGCACCTTAGAGCAGCGCATCCACGAGTTCATCGCGACGAAGCAGCAACTGGCCGATGACCTCATCACCGAAGGTGAAGGAGCGTTGGCGCAATTGACGACGGATGAGTTACGGGACCTGTTGGCTTTGCAGCAGGATGCCTTGGATGAGTTGACGGAGGAGGAAGGATACGGATGAGACAAGCATCACCAGCGCTGGGATTGCCCGTGTGGGGCTGGCTAGCGCGCGTGGTATTGTACCAGCTTTGCCTCCTCCGCTAATATTAGCGCAAGGTAGCCTCATCACACTTACACAAGAGCGCTTCACCGCAGCGAATGCCAATCATATCAATGGCGCCGCTCGCCTTGCCACCCTGCTGGATTCGCCAAAGAGGCGGGGGCCGTTGCGCTAACCCAGACAGCCTGCGAGAGCTCTCGTATTCTGATGAAGTCTAGCGCCGACAAATGCCCCTAAGGGGTATATGGGGGTGTCCCCGTCGGACGATATTCAAGAAGGAGGACGCGTTCATCAAGAACCCTGGTCGATGCCAAAGCAAAGCCGATGTCTGGTAGCCCGGCAAAGATCGGCTCAACGCCGGTTTTTGGGAGAATCAGGGGACAGACCACCAGTTTGAGACAGTCAACAAGGCCGGCTCCCAGCAATTGCTGGACCAGCGATATACTGCCCAATGTCCGCAACTCGGCTCCGTCACTCTCCTTGAGTTCACGAACAAAGCTGAGCATGTCCGCGGGGACGATGTGGAGTCCCGGCCAGTCGGTCTCCTTGAGGGTGCGCGAGAACAACCAACCGGGTGTTTCCGTCATGGTGTGCCAGCCTTCGTCCCGTGCCTCTCTTGGGAGTCCTGCCAGCATCTCGTAGGTCCGGCGTCCGATGAGCATGCGATGCGGTTGGGTCGTATTGGTCGCGATCCAACCGGCGAAATCCGGCCCCCAATAGCCATAATAACCAGGGGAACGCTGACCACGGGCAAAGCCATCGAGTGTGACGATCAGTTCACAAACAAGCTGAGGCATGGACGCTCTCCTTACCATTTCACGAGGAGATTTCAGCTCCAGCAAGCTGGAGCAATCTCGCTTTAGAATACCTTTCCGCTGGGGACAACACAGTACATACCATGCTGGAATAGATCACTCAAGCGGCGGTATGCCTGGGTTATGCCTCTTTGTCGGTGGCTTGATCGCCTTTCGGGTGGCTGACCACTTCGGATTGTCCCCCACCTAGCTAGGGCAACCCCACCATAGAATCGCTCATCGAAGGGCATATCGCTGACGGGCGAATGTTCCTCATCTATCACACCGCCTCAGCCATGTCGGGTGGGTCGGTAGATGAGTTCTTGGATGTTGCCATCAAGCGTTCGGCTCTCGATCAACTCAAGATCGAAGTCGGCTGCCCCCTGGAAGATGGGAGCTTGTCCCGTCTGACCCGTGATCACTGGGAAGAGCGTCACCTGGACGCGATCAACTAGACCAGCGGCCATCAGCGCCCGGTTCAGCGATAGGCTGCCATGCGAGCGCAACGGGACGTCGGACTCCGCTTTGAGTTGGGCGACGATGTCGACGGCGTCCCCGTGCACGACGGTCGCATTCGGCCATGTGAGGGGTTCTTCTAAGGTGGTCGATATGACGGTTAGCGGCAGGCTCTGCATCCGGGTGACCCAGGGGTCCCCCACGTCGGGATTGTCGGTGATCGAGCCCAGCATCTGCACGAATTCCCGATAGGTGTTCGCTCCGAAGACCATTCGCTGCTCCGCAGTGTAAAGCGTGAGACGGTGGTCGAGCAACTCGGGGCCTTGCTTGCCCCAATAGCCGCCCCAGTTCCCGCTGGTGGAACCGTAGCCGTCGAGGCTGGAAAAGACATCGAAGGTGTAAGTAGCACTCATACCTGCCTCCTTGGTTTACGTGTCGCCCAAATATCACGCCGCCAATGGTATTGAAGAAGACAATAACAAGCGGAGCACGTTTCAAAAAATGCTCTAGATGGTAGGCGACATACCAATCTACAAGTAGCGATAATTGAAGGCAATGGAGATGCCAGATCATGCAAGCTGGCGGATAATTCAGCTTAGGAAAGTGAGAGTTTTCTAGGTCTGGTGCATATTGGTGCTCCTGGGAAACTGCCATACGGCTAATCCTGTATTTGCCCCGCTACTTCTTGATTTTACAACTCAGCATCAGTCAGACGAGACACGCTGAACAGAAAATGTCGTGTATGAAGTGATATCTTTTGCGGTATCGCCCAAAGGCGTCAAGAAGAACACGAGGGGAATGCCAAACATGAGCAGACCAATTCCTGCATAGAGGACCCGTCCCGACATTATTGTCGCGAAGGGCAAAGTGGATAACTGGGTTTGGCAGAGGATCAACAACGAGTAAGGAGGCTCTGGTGCGCGCAAACCCCAGAGGTTGGAACAGCCAGGAGCCCCCTCATCCGGCTACGTGATCACCCGTTCAACTGGTGAAGAAGACGAATCCGTGGTGTATGAGCAGCGCAAGAAGTGATGCGAATGCTGCAAGCAACTGTTATCCCGCAGCATCATGACAATGCGCGCTCATGGCTGGCTGTGGTGGTCGGGTCTCGCTTACGGCTCACGCCGTTCCACTTCTATCTGACCAAAGCATGTAACTCTGTTCGCCTAGTTGCTTCGCCAGTCATACCACCACCCCAAAGCGGTGCCGCTGATGATCGCAATGCAGTAGATCACGAGGACCGCGACAAAGAGCGGTGGGGAGGGGGTCCACCAGCCAAACTGTACGCCATACAGCGGGAACGCGGTTCCCACCAGCAAGAGCCATAGCATGCTCGCCATCCAGCTGCGACGATGATGGTCGCCCGCTGCGGTCCCGTGTAAGCTGGCCGCCTTAGCGAGGGCGGTAAATCCCCCTTCAACGACCGCTACCCCCAGCGTCACCAGCAGACACCCCGTCAGCACAAACATGGTAAAAGCGACCCAGCCACCGATTTCATACAGCGAAGTGCGGACGTCTGGTCGCTGAGCATCGTCAAACAAGAGCGTGAGGCTAAAGCCGAGCGCAGTGACTACCAGCCATGCCAGGCTGATCGCCAAATACCCGGCGACCTGACGCACTCTCAAACGAGCTTGCTGTGCTTCCGTGAGGATGGCAAGTTGCTGGCGGAATAAGTGACGCTTCACCCACCACCAGCGCAGATGCAGTCCCCCCGCCACCAGCAATCCCGCCAGATACAGCAGCAAAGCTGTCCAGGCAAAGGGCACGACAGCAAGGGGATAGGGCGCGGCTTGCTCACCGAAGAAGGAACAAGCGGCTATGGCAAGCGCTGTCACGCTCAAGGTACTGAGCAGGAGGCGCTGTAACGAGCGAGCGGTGCGCTGTTGTTGGGTGATCGGTACTGACGCTACCTGCATCACGGGAGTTTGAGAGCGAGACAACACCTTCCTCCATCTCATATCCTTATCCGTTGTAGCATATTCGGCTGCCTCACTCAAGTGCCATCATACGTCGGGAGTTCATGCGGCAACTCAGCTATACATCATCATTGCGGTGGGCGGGTTTCTCCCACCAAATAGAGGAGCTTCCACCACGATCTACATTTTTTGGGAGACTTTTGATGAATGGAAAAATACGCGCCACCTCGCTATACTATGCGCTAAAGCAGCGGTTTCACCTTGTCTCTAAGCCAATCAAGGCGGTGAAGCAAGCTCAATCTGCACGCGTGCGTACTTTCGTAGCACAGACGAATCACTGCTCTTCATGCCTGTCAGTTGGTCGAAGACGCTTGCCACTGATGATAGTGCTCGTAGGTGTACTCAGGGAGGGCTACGGTATCCGTTACCTCATCGTCCGGACCATCATCCTTGGTAAGTTGTTCGGTTGTTGCGTGACCAATTAGCTTCCTCCAGCGAGATGGCAGATGGTGCTCCGCCCAGCGCGCTGCTGCTGGCCTGGACGCGACTGAACCGGTTTCGAGGGTGTAGAACACGCGACACAGCGTCAGCACCACAAAGATGTGATTTTCAGGTTCTCTCAACCAGGCGAGCCACTCGGGGTCACAATGAGCTTGGTCGCGCCACCGCTCGACAATAGCGGCTGACACCTGACGCAGGTCGTCGGGATTGACCAGATCGAGGAGGGTGCGCGGGTCTGGGCCACTGACGACGACGCCGTATTCACGAAGCGTGTAGCGTTGGATGGCCCACCCACTCTCCAGTGGCCCCAGAGCAAGGCTCCCTGGCCATTCCAGAATGGGATAGCGGTCAGCCGTCGGTGATGGTTCTCGCAACACATCTTGGGGGATGTACACAGCATCCACATGTGCAACCCATGGAGACCCACTTTGGTCAAAGCGCCGATGCAGGTCCCGAAGCATGGTGACGGCTTCATCCGAGAGCGTGCCAACGGTGACCATGATGAGGCCGAGGTCGCTATTCTGCGGACGAAAGTCGCCGAGGGCCAACGATCCCACGAGGTACACCCCCTGCAACTGAGCGCCAAGGATGGCTTGGATAGCGGTCAGCAATTCGTGCACGACGGCGTTGACCTCGGGATAGGGGGTTGGCGGTTGCGGCGACGCACCGGAGCCAAGATGGTCTGACATATCGGGTACACCCTTCGGTACAGAGTATGCTACCTGCTCAGTGGCCGTCGGGAGAGAGCGGCGCGAACCGCAAGATTGATGACGTAGGATACCTTGGGGAGATGGGGAAACGCGTAGCGGACGAATCAGGCATCCAGCCAGAGAACGCTGGAGGCCATGACCATCATTGCTCGATAATTGGCAGCCCGCTTTTCCTAACGATTGGCGCATCTCGCCGCCAACGATTGCGTGGCGCTCAAGCGAACAGGCGCATCGCTGGCGGGGATCCAGCAGAACGGCGGTCGTGTCCGGGGAACAAGCGAGCTGGGGTTGACCGTGAGCGGTCACGCACCCACAGGACCCCCACCACGAGCGCCGTCCCTGTGGCGAGCAGGGTGGTCAGCAGGTAGACCAGCACGGTTGGGGGCGGTACCCCCACGGAAAAGGCCGCGGTGGGCTGCTGGAGGATCGCTCCCATCCGCCAGAGGAGCACCAGGGTGGTGCCCACCACCACCCTGCTCCGCCAGGTAGCTTGCCTGCTGGCGGCGATGACGCCCACGCCGAAGACGCCGCACCACGCCCCCACCA
>JACDGC010000281.1 GCA_013815535.1 Ktedonobacterales bacterium | reverse complement strand
CGGTGCTCCCCGGTGCGTCGGTTGCCGCGCCTGCCAAACCGGAAGTCGTGCGCGGGGCGATCGGCGCCATGATGCGCCGGGCCACCGCGCCGCAGGCGGGGCACCATGCGGGAACATCGGCCAGCGCCATGCGCCGCAGCTCCTCGAAGGTGCTGGGGCAATCGTCACAGGTAAAGGCGTACAGAGGCATCGCATCCGCTCCTTTTAGATACTTAGTATCAATAAGATGATGTATCAATACCATAGCAGAGACGCGCTGGCCCTGTCAAGGGTGCTACACCGTTCTTTTCTGGCTTCTTTGTGCAAAATGAGATAGAGTATCAGCATAGAGATACACGCCCAACGTTTTGCTGCACGAGAGGAGCCTCACGATAACCATGCTGGAGCCATCCTCGGCGGCTGAGCCGACGACCTGGGCGGCCCTGCTCGAAAAGAAGTGGGCCCTACTGCTGCTCTTTCGCCTCTTGCCGGGTCCCCAGCGGTTCGGCGAACTGCGGCGGGCCATGCCCGAGGTCAGCGCGAAACAACTGTGCCAGCGGTTGCGCGATCTGGCAGAGGCCGAGCTGCTGACGCGCCAGGTTGTGACGACGCCCCCTCACGTGGTCTATGCCCTGACGCCGCGGGGCGAAGCGTTGCGCGCTGCCCTCGGTGCCCTGCGCCAGTGGAGCATGGACTACCTGGATAGCGGCACGCATTCCGCCGCGTGCCGCACTTGCCCCCTCTGGCAGGGGGCCGCACGGAGCTAAGACTTATTCTAGCCCTGGCTGGTGCCGTGCGACGCGCCCACGCCAGGGCGCGGTTGTCGGGCCAGCCGCACGGCGAAGTAGCTGAGGAAGGCCAGGCCGCTCACCGCCGTACTGACGGGCAGAACGGTGTAGAAACTGAGGGTGATGCCCACCCAGGTGAAGAGCAGCGCCAGCAGGGCCGCCAGCGCCAGGGCGCGATAGGGGCGCACGGTCACGTGTTGCGCGATGGCCGCGGGAGTTACGAGCAACACAAAGACCATCAAGGCACCAACGGCCTGGGTGGCCTGGCCAACCACGATCGCCAGCAGGCCCATGAAGAGCACCCCCAACAGGCGCACCGGCACCCTCCGCGCCACCGCCACGTCGGGGTCGAGCGAGACAAAGAGCAGAGGCCGCGCGATGACCAGCAGCCCCAGCACCACCGCGCCACCCACCACCGCCGCCGTGATCGCCTGCGTCAGTCCGATCAAGCCCCCAAAGAGGGCATACAAGCCAAAGGTGCTGTTGGTCGCGTGTTTGGCATACAAACTCAGACATAATACCCCCAGGCCCAGCACCCAGGCCAGCACCGTGCCGATGACGGTGTCACGGCCCCGTGCCCGTTCGCCCAAGGCCCCCATCCCCAGGGCGACCAGGACCGTGCCGCCGTATAGGCCCAGGTAGGGATTGATGCGGAAAACGACGGCGGCCAGCACCCCGGCAAAGGCCACGTGCGCCAACGCATCCCCGGCAAAGGCCACGCGGCGCAGCACGACGAAATAGCCGACGGCCCCGGCGGCCAGGCTCAATGGTGTCCCCGCCAAAAAGGCCGCGCGCATGAAGGGGTAAGTGCCCATCGTCTGGAAGTCGAACCAGAGGTTGAGCGAGAACGGTGGCAGCGTGACGCTGTGGGTCATGAGGACCATCACTGTGCCCCTCCTGCCACAACGCGCCCTGGCCAGCGTTGGCTCAGCCAGCCGCCGCCGCGCACCAGTAGATACGCCCCGAAGGCGAAGGAAGTGATGAAGAAGCCGACGGGGTACGGTAGGAAATAGCCCACGACCAGGCCCGCCCAGGTGAATGCCAGCGCCAGCAGGACCGCGATGGCCATGGCACGACCAGGTCGCGCCGTCAGGCGCTGCGCGATGGCAGCGGGGGTGACGAGGAGCGCGAAGATCAGTAAGATGCCCAGCACCGGCACCGCCGCCGCGACGGTCAGCGCCAGCAGCACCAGGAAGAGCGCCCCCAGGGCCGCCACCGGCACGCCGCGCGCCGTCGCCACCAGCGGATCGACCGAGGCGAAGAGCAGCGGGCGCGCGATCACCACCAGGACCAGCAGTACACTCACTGCCATGCCGAGCGTGAGCTGCACATCCGTATCGGCGATGCCCAGGACATTCTCGAAATCGGCGACGAGATCCCAGGAGGGTTGCGGCCCACTGGCCACGACGAATAGGTACACGAAGTCCTCCACCAGGAGTGGTAGGACGGTACATCCCTTGCCGATGCCCCACCACATTTGCTACCGTGTCTCTCATGAAACGAGACTCTGTATCAATAAACCCGGAGGTGCCACGATGTCAAGCGACCATAACCTATCCCGCTCCTGTGCCGCGGACCCTGCGGCGATCACGGCGGTGATCCTCACCGTGCTGCTACAGGATGGGGAACGCCTCACCCAGCCCCGTCGTCTGATCGCGCGACAGATCGCCACGTGGCAGGCAGCGGAGCAGGGCTTCACCGCCAGCGAGCTGTGGGGGCAGGTGCGGACGACGGATGCGACCATCGGCAAATCGACGGTCTTGCGGACCTGCGCCACCCTGATGGCCCGTGGCGTCTTGGAATGGATCCCCTTGCCGGGACGGGGCGGTTGTTATCATTGGCCCCAGACGACGGACCATCACCACCACCTGCTCTGCACCCAGTGTCATCGGGTGGTCGACGTGGCGTTGTATCTGAGCGCGACGGTGCAGCACCAGATCGTGGCGCGCACGGGTTTTGTCCTGACCCACCACCGGCTGACGCTCTTCGGACGCTGTACCGTCTGCCAATCCGCCGCGTTGACTTAGGAGGCCGCCTGACACGTCGGGCAGCGACCAAAGATCTCGACGCGATGGCCCGAGATGGCGAAGCCCGATGCCTGGGCGACCGCCGCAAAGGCCTCCGGCGCGATGCATGCCTCGACCTCAACGACTCGATGACAGGTCTCGCAGGTGAGATGGTGGTGGTGCTCCCCTGCGCTGATGACGTGGTAGCGCTCGGTGCCGTCGGCGAAGGTCACGCGATCGAGAAAGCCGAAATCTTGCAAAATCTGGACGGTGCGATACGCGGTGGCACGTCCCACCCAGGGGGCTTGTTCCTGCACGGCATGCCACAGGTCCTCGCTCGAAAACTCCTGGTCCGCCGCGCCCCAGGTGACGATCTGCGCGGCCATCGCGCGGCGCGGGCGCGTCGCGCGCATGCCCGCCGCCTCGAAGGCCCCAATGACCTGGTCCAGGGTCAGGGTGCTCATGCTGTGTGCTCGCTCTCTGCCAGGGAAGGTCCCCGACTGCTGGTCAGTATACCGCACTCCTGGTGGGCTGTGTGCGCGTCAGCGGGCCGGTGCCCTTGACACGCTCATGCTGGGTATGGTATCTTCTGATACGACTTCTCAATAATACAGTATATCACTGAGAAGCCATCTCACGCTATCCCGGCGGGTCGCATCTCGCCCCCTGGTTCCCCGACGGAGGATTCCCCGCATGTCGCATCCTACCCGCCGCATCGTTGGCGGTCTTGCCCTGCTCTTGAGTTTGGTCATGGCCGCGTGTGGCACAAGCACGTCCTCATCTACCGCTGGTGGCGGCAAGGTCATTCAAGTCGTCGCCGCCGAAGATTTCTGGGGCAGCATTGCCGCTCAGGTCGGTGGCAGCCATGTCAAGGTGACGAACATCATCAATAATCCTGACGCCGACCCCCATTCTTATGAACCGACCGCCGATGATGCGCGCACCGTCGCCGGCGCGCAGTATGTCATCGTCAATGGCGCGGGCTATGATGCCTGGGCCGATAAACTGCTCACCGCCAACCCCGTCAGCGGGCGGCAGACCCTCAATATTGGCGACCTCAATGGCAAAAAAGAGGGGGATAACCCCCACCTGTGGTACAATCCCGACTACGTCACCGCCGTCGCGAACAAGGTGCGCGACGACCTCAAAGCCCTCGATCCGGCGGATGCCCCCGCCCTCGACCAATCGACGCAGGCCTTCCTGACGACCGGCTTGGGCCACTATCATCAGTTGATTGCCGACATCAAAGCCAAATATAGTGGGGTGCCAGTGGGGGCTACCGAGAGCATCTTCTCCTACATGGCCCCCGCGCTCGGCGTCAACCTCATCACGCCCTACTCGTATCTGAAGGCGGTCTCCGAGGGCGAAGACATCGCCGCCGCCGATGAAGCGACAGTCGAGCAGCAAATCAAAACGAAGCAAATCAAGGTCCTGGTGTTCAATAGCCAGAACACCCCCAACAACATCACCAACCTGCTCAATTTGGCGAAGGCCGCCACCATCCCCACGCCCGCCGTGACCGAAACCCTCACGCCCGCCGGGGCCACCTTCCAGGCCTGGCAGTCGGCGCAGTTACAGGGCATCGAAGACGCTCTGGCGCAAGCGACGGGCAAGTAGTTCGTTGTGACCGTTTGGGGAGGGCACCACCTGGTGTCCTCCCTCCCCCACATAAGGAGTCATCCCATGGTCCCCGCTCCCCTGACCTCTGATCCATCCGCTCATGGCGCTGCCGTCGCCCCTGTGCCCGTGGTTGGCGTGCACGGGGCGGCGGTGGTCTTGGGGGGTCGCACCATCTGGGCCGATGTCACCCTCAGCGTCGCGCCCGGCGAGTTTCTCGCCATTCTTGGCCCCAATGGCGCGGGGAAATCGACCCTGCTCAAAGCGATCCTGGGGGTGCTGCCCCTCAGTGCGGGGCACATCACCGTGCTGGGACAGCCGACGCGACGCGGCAACCCGGCTATTGGCTATGTGCCGCAGCGGCGCAGCTTCGATGCCGAGGTGCGCGTGCGAGGCCGCGACTTGGTGCGCCTCGGCCTGGATGGCGGCCACTGGGGTCTGCCCCTCCCCTTTTTCCGGCAGGGGCATGCTAGGGCGCAGGCGGCGCGGGTCCAGGAGGTCATTGAGCTGGTCGGTGCAGCGGCCTACGCGGATCGCCCTATCGGCGAACTTTCGGGGGGCGAGCAGCAACGCTTGCTCATCGCGCAGGCGTTGGTGACCCACCCGCGCATCCTGGCGCTGGATGAACCGCTCGATAGCCTGGATCTCCGCAATCAGCAGGGCGTGGCGGGCGTCATCCGCACCATCGCGCGCGAGACCGGGGCGGCGGTGCTGCTGGTGGCACACGATGTCAATCCCATCCTCCCCGCGCTGGATCGCGTGATCTACGTGGCGCGCGGCCAGGTGGAGGTCGGCACGCCCGCGGCGGTCATCACCACTGCGACGCTTTCGCGCCTGTATGGTACCCCCATCGAGGTGCTGCATGCCAGCGATGGGCGCATCGTCGTCGTCGGCCAGCCCGAAGAAGAGGTCAGTTATCATGCCCATCGCTAGTGTGGTCGGCCCCCAACCTTCCTGGGATCTGCTGGCCGACTATCAACTGCTCACCCAGTATCCCTTCATGCGACAGGCTTTCGTCGCCGGGACCTTGGTGGCGATCCTAGCTGGAGTGGTGGGCTATTTTATGGTCATTCGGGGCCAGAGCTTCGCCGGGCACAGCCTGGCAAATGTCGGCTTCGCCGGGGCAACGGGGGCGGCGCTCGTCGGCATCTCTCCCATTCTGGGCCTCTTCATGGCGGGGGTCCTGGCGGCGGCGGGCATACAGGTACTGGGCCTGGGGGCTCGGCAGACGCGCCAGAATGATGTGGCTGTTGGCGCGATCTTCACCGCTGCGCTCGCCCTGGGCTTTCTCTTCCTCCATCTCACGAAATCCGAGTATGGGGGCAGTATCTACACGGTCTTATTTGGCAATCCGTTGGGCATCAGTGCCCGTGATGTGCGGCTCATCGTCGTCGCCAGCGTCGTGTTTGGCCTGGTGTTACTAGGC
>JACDGC010000280.1 GCA_013815535.1 Ktedonobacterales bacterium | reverse complement strand
GCATACGGGGCATGCGTCGGGCAGAAGACATCCGGCAGCATGGACAGGTCCGCGCCACGCCCATGGCACGCCTTGCACACCGCTGGGGCACCACATGCCCCACATTTCAGCCACGAATAGAACCGCCCATCGGTCTGCCAGTCATGCGGCCCCGCCGCACACTCCACACCCTGAGCCACTTCACTCACATCCGTGAACCCCTTTCCCCCTACCAAAAACACCGCCCGCCAAATAGCAAGCGTGGGAGCCATGCGGCGGAGCCGAACCGCCGCGCATCACCGGACATGGCTCAGGCATCCCCCCGCAGGTACGCCAATAGCGGCATGGCTTCGGGGAGAACGGGAATGCGTTGCACCACCGCCCCCGACACTGGACAGCGCCGCAGCAGATAGGTGAGGCCGTTGCCCCCCTCGATAACATCCATGGTCGCCACCACCGCACGGGCAGCCGCCATGCGTTGACCAAGCACTGCCGGAGCGTAGACACGACGCGCAATAGCCGAGGCCCGCGCTGAGCGGGCACGCTGTGATACAGGCATGGAAAGTGCTCCCTATCCGTGACGCCCCAAAAAGGGGACAGAAAAGCCCTGGCCGACATTCGACCAGGGCACTACAAACCGAACCGCTATGAATTGGTATCCATCGTGGAATCGTCAACAACAATTTCCCATTCGAGTACTACGCCCCCCCTATCGGGGACAGTTCTCCCCCGCCCGTCACCCCGGTGTGGGGAAACTGTTCGCGGAGTTTCCCCACCGCCGTGTCGATTAAGGCATACCAAGCCTTCAATATGACCTCATCCATTCCCATCGTTCCTTTCCTGAACAAATGCCGCCCCGCGCGACATCGGGTGAACGTCAGGAATCGAACCTGATCCAAGGCACCAGCCCGCCCACGAAAAAACGCCCGACTCTAAAAGAGTCGAGCGCCAAAGAGCAACAGAATAGATTGGGGAAAGAGAATAAAATCTTTTCCCGTGCAAATGCCTCCCAGGTGCCACACAGCGCCATCCTATCTAAGAAGATGGCATTGTGCTACATATCCCCCACTAGAGGGCCGTTGGCTCCCACAGTCCCGACATATCGGCAGACTTAGGTTCATGCGCCTTGCCTGGGTGTTATCGGTTGTTCAGGTTCTTGAGGAGCCTGGGAGTATCAATCGTTTCTCGATACTCTCAAATCTCTCATTGATTATATACGATACTTTAGATAGAGTCAAGGGTTTTGATAGCGAATTGAGAAAATTGATAGATATGTGGTACACTTGAAAGAAAGAACACTCACAAGAGGTCATCATATGGCGAAGACATTCCTACAAGCGAAAGACGCAATTGATTTTCTTGGCATCTCAGCACCTACCTTTTACCGCCTAGTCAAGAATGGCAAAATCCAGAAGCACTATCCCACTCCCTTTAGCAAACATGGTGAGTATGATGCGGACGAACTCGCCGGACTAAGAAGCCAATTCATGCCCCGCGCTGGGGAAGAACCCAAAGGGGGAACTGATTGGGTACAAGACAGTGATATGGGAAATATGTACAACCTAGAGTACGCCGTGTATGGCGAGGAGACGGGAAATCCATCCATCATTAGGAAATGGTATAAGAGGAACCCGTATGTATGCCGTGTGCTCTTTAATGAATCAGACCGCCGCGACTTTTGGGGAGCTATTAATATGTTACCCTTGAGCGAAGCAACCATCTACAAATTGCTCAAGAAGGAAATGCGCGACATTGACATCAATCCTGAGAAAGAAATCTTGACCTTCGATAAGCCAGGAGTTTTCGACTTTTATGTGGCATCAGTGATTATCAGACCAGATAAACCGAACTCATTCGGCCAACTGCTCAACAGCGTATTCAGCTTTTGGTGCGAACGAGCGCCAGAGCAGCAAATCGGCAAAATCTTTGGGCGAGTGGTAAGCGAGGATGGCGAAATGATGGCAAGGAAGCTCTTTTTTTCGCCACTTTGGACAATCTCAGATGAAGCATTTGTGCTCGATATGAGTAGGCCCAACCCATCAAAAATCGTGCAGAGCTTCCAATACTGTGTGAAAAGCCGCATGGCTGATGAAACGCGCTCATAAACACAAGGGCTGAGATTGACAGGAATACACACATCAATCTCAGCCCTACAAAGAGAGAAGCCAATTATTTAGGAGAGACACGCCAAGGCATACGCGACCTGCGCTCATTCGACTGCACGTGTCCTGTATATAGCACCCGCCCACCACCAGGGGGCAGAGCCGCCGAAATAGCATCAGGGGTAACAAATTGTGACACCCGATGAGTATTATAGAGATGATGAATCATGGACAATTCCTCTCGTAGCGGCAGATGGCATACCTCGCAGCTAAAGCGCCGCGCCCCATGCCCCCGGTCGTGATATTGGCCGAGGGATTTTCCTTCATATAGCACCTGCCACATCCCCAAAGCTTTTTTGCCAACGGACACCACGCGAACGGGAATGGTGAGCGGCGCGAGCTTACGCCGTTGCCGCGCCGAAGGATGCAGACGCGAAAGCCCCTTATCTTTACGAATCTTTCGAGCGACAAATAGGCCAGCCGCTTTCCGTTCAGCAGCCCGCTTTTCAGGGCAAATCTGCTGAGTACGTTTGAGGAACTGGCGATAAGAAATCGTCTCGCCAGTCGAATGCACTCGATAGCGACGCGCAGTGCCACCCAGGCATAGATATTCTCGCAAGAACTGACTACCCATCAAAATTCCTCCCTGATTTTCGCCCTGCTGAACGAATCCGTATGAGTGACAAATAGTATGTCACTAACATTACTGATAAAACAATTGTAGCGCATGGTTGTGGAAAAGTCAATAGTTTTGTTAGTAATGTTGCAAAAGTAAGCAAAATAGACTACAATGAAACAGCCCCACTACTTTAAGGAGACTTTCACTATGCCCAGATATCAGCCACCCAAGGAATATTACACTGCTACCCAGGTCAAGCAGATTCTCAATATCAGCGGGGCAATGATTGCCAACTACGTCGATAAAGGAAGAATCAAGCATGTTGTGCCACCTGGGCGCAAGCACGGCTTTTATCTGAAAGCCGATGTTGATAAGCTTGCCAATGAGTTACAAGCATTCTTTGACCTAGAAGAAGAAACCGAAGAGACGGTCTTTACCACTGCAACCGCTAAAGACCTGTCAGCTTGCATCGCCTTAAATCGGGAATTGTTTAGCGATGCCCATAATAGCGCCGACGACAAGACGCTCATAAAGAAGTGGGCAACATGGCTCAAGAAGAATCCCGAAATCATCTATATCTTGAAACGCGAAAAGGAAGTCATCGGCATAGCAACTGTACTCCCCTTTATGCCCAATTCAGAAAGATTTGAGCATGCCTTACTAGAAGATGTCTCTTTCCTGCTTGGCGATGTCAACCTCTCTACCGATGATATTGAAATGTATACACATGGCAACCGAGTGCAACTCTATATCGCTGAAATAGGCATCAAGCAGAGCCTTAGCAGAGATATCAAGAGAAGAGAAGGAGCGACGCTGATATCAAAATGCATGCAAGCTATCGTTGATCTTGGCAAGAGAGGGGTCATAATCGACCGCGTGACCTCAGTAGGCGCGTCAAAGAGTGGCATAAAGCTGCTACAGCATATTGGCTTTAGCCAAGTTAAATTCCCCCGCCAAGATACCAAGCTGTTTGTGCTCGACATGCAAGAATCAGGAGCACGCACAGCCGAGGCTTACAGAGAAGCATTAAAGGAACAAAGAGTGCCAACCATAAAAAAATAAAAATCGACAAGAGAGCATGCCTATGGTATGCTCTCTTTAGTAGTGAAAGGAGCGTATGCAATGGCTACCTCACAACCGCAACCGCCATCACAACCACAACCCATCTACCCACGCGACTTGAATCTAGAACTTGACCGCCTCTACAATCGTGTTACCACTTATTTTGATGCACGATTCGATAAAATCATGACTGAAATACGGGTTATGCAAGCAGACATTGCCGAGATAAAAACCGAGCAGAGGCAAACGCAAGGACAGATGGCAACCTTGGAATCCTTCCAAAAAACGATGATGGAAGCAAGTAAAGCCCAAACCGCAGACCTGCTGCAAATCATCCAAACTTTGCACGCACAAACAATGGGAGCCATCAATGACTTGCGCCCAAAAGATATCGAATAAAGCCTACGGCCATTTATACTGCTACCAGAAAAAATAATGACCGATATCAGCCGATAAAGGGCGACGAGGATGCTTGGATTTACCGACGCTGAGCGACAATCAGAGATAGGGAACGACGCCGAAATGCCATTTGCTAAACCGCTGTTGGGGTTTCTCAACCGAGAGTTCGAATCTCTCCCTCTCCGCCCCATTATCCCAGGCGCTTCCAGTGTTCCTTCCTCCTTTCGGTGATGCTCATGCCGCCTTCTCAAGGCGGCTTTTTCGTGTCATGAATGCAAAACGTCATGCAATGCGCTCGCGAGCGGCATCCTGTTCTCCACTTCATGGTCCCCTAGCTCGGGCGGGCATCTTCATCCCACCAGATGGGCTACTCTTCATAGTCATGGGGTCCACCCCTCCGGCAGTTGCAGAATATCCGTCATTTCCTGAATCGCACCTTCCCGCATCCGAGGGGTGACATGTCCGTAGGTCTGCAACGTGATCGCGATGCCGCTGTGGCCGAGCAATTCGCTCACCACACGAATGGAAACCCCACGTTCGAGCAGCAAGGTCGCAAATGTATGGCGCAGGTCATGAATCCGGGTCTTCGGCGGAAGTCCCACCTGGACAATGAGTCCACGAAACTGACGGATGAGCGTATCGTAACGCACTGGGGATCCCGCCGCCGTGGTGAAGACGAGGTGATGGTGATCCTGCCAAGCTGCGCCCATCTGGTCGCGATCGGCCTCTTGTTGCACCTGCCGCTGCTGCAAGATCTCCAAAGCATAGCGGGGTACTGGCAATGTTCGGCGTGAGGATGCTGATTTGGGCGGTTCGATGAGGTACTGCCCTTTCAGGATGCGCAGCGTCCGCTCGACTCGCACGCGCGCCCGGACGAAATCGACATCTTCCCAGCGTAACCCCAGCAATTCCCCCTCGCGCATCCCCGTTGCTAGGGCCGTCACGTAGACGGCTTCATAGGGATGTCCACGCACTGCGACGAGCATTTGACGCGCCTGCGCCTCACTCAACGGCTGGATCTCGGCGGCTTTGAGTCCCGGTGGGTCAACATGATCCGTGTAATTGCGCGGGATCACTCCCAATTTGACGGCATGCTCCAAGATGACATGGAGGAAGGCGTGTATGTGATGGACGGTGGTGGGAGAAAGCCCCGCCTGCAACTTGCGCCCGTAGTGGGACTGGATATCACTGGGCTTCAACTGGGTGAGGGGGATCTCGCCAATCTCGTTGAGATGGCGCGCGATCAGACTGCCATAGCCAGCGGCGGTCTTACTCCGCAGACGATGCTGCCGCTGCGTGAGCCACGCTTCGGCGAAGACGCGGAGCGTCTGCTCACCGAGCACGGTCCCATGCATCCCCGCGTCGATTTCGCGGCGCACTTGGGCGACTTTCTCTTGCACAGCACGTCGGGTGACACCATACACGTTTTTCCGTTTGCCGTTGGGAAGGGAGACTTGCCCATGCCAGCGACCGGAGGGGTCTTTGTAGATGGTCCCTTCCCCATGCCCGCGTTTGGAAGGCATCGCTAAGCTCCATTCATCAAATGGGTGATGTACCGCTCTACAGCAACTTTCAGGGAGATAGAGCAGGCATGGAGTAGCCCGCGTGCTGAAACCAGGCGGACGCATCGGCGTCGGTAATGTGAGCAAGAGCGATGGCTAAGGCATCGAGCAGGGTCTCGCGG
>JACDGC010000279.1:2221-5869 GCA_013815535.1 Ktedonobacterales bacterium | reverse complement strand
CCTTTGTAGCGGTTGACGGCGATGGTTTTGTGCTTCTCGCCCAGTTGAGCCACAATCGTGTCGCGCTCCTCATCCGAGAAGACATAGTGGCGTTCTTTGGCCGCCTGGACGCGATAGAGTGGTGGTTGGGCGATGTAAAGGTGCCCACCGTCGATGAGTTGCGGCAAGTGGCGATAGAAAAACGTCAGCAGCAGCGTGCGGATGTGCGCGCCGTCCACGTCGGCATCAGCCATCAGGATGACGCGCCCATAGCGCAGCTTTTCCATCTCGATCTTCTCGCCGACGCCCGTCCCCATCGCCGTGATGAGGTTGCGAATCTCTTCGTTCGCCAGCATCTTGTCTAACCGCGCGCGCTCGACGTTCAGGATCTTGCCACGCAACGGCAGGATGGCCTGGAAGTGACGGTCGCGCCCTTGCTTGGCTGAGCCACCAGCGCTGTCGCCTTCGACGATGTAGAGTTCGCAGCGCTCAGGGCGGCGATCAGAGCAATCGGCCAATTTGCCGGGGAGGGTGGAATCCAGCGCGTCTTTACGGCGCACCAATTCGCGCGCCTTGCGGGCAGCCTCGCGGGCACGGGCAGCATTCAGGCTCTTTTCTAGGATACGCCTGCCCTCACTGGGGTTTTCCTCCAGGAACTGCGAGAGCGCCTCGCCCAACACCTGATCGACCTGCACACGTACATCAGCGTTGTTGAGCTTACCCTTGGTTTGACCCTCGAACTGGGCCTCAGGCAGCTTGACGCTAATCACTGCGGTCAGGCCTTCACGCACATCATCACCAGAGAGGTTCGACTCATTCTCTTTCAGGATGTTTGCCTTACGACCATACTCATTCAATGTGCGGGTCAGGGCAGTGCGGAAGCCCGTCACGTGCGAGCCGCCATCCACCGTATTGATGCCATTGGCGAAGGAAAAGAGCGTCTCGCTGAAGCTGTCATTATATTGCAGCGCCACCTCGACCAGCGTCTTATCCATCTTGCGTTCGACATGCAGCGGGCGCTGTTGCACGACGTTGCGGTTCTTATTGAGATGGCTGACGAAAGAGCGCAAGCCCCCCTCGAAGTAGTACGTCACCTCGTTGCCATCGCGCTCATCCTTCATATAGATGGTGAGACCACGGTTCAGGTAGGCCATCTCGCGGAAGCGCTGGGCGAGGGTGTCGAAGTCGAAATTACCCGTCTCCATGATGGTCAGGTCAGGCCGGAAGATGTTGACAGTCCCCGTGCCCTGCGACTTGCCGACGACCTTCACCGGACCCTGGGGAATGCCTTGGTGATATTCCTGAGCATAGAGCTTGCCACCACGCTTGACCTCCACCCGGCAATAATCGGAGAGCGCGTTGACCGCCGAGACGCCGACGCCGTGCAGGCCGCCAGACCCCATCTTGTAGCCGTCACCCCCAAACTTGCCCCCCGCGTGCAGCGTCGTCATGACGACCTCTAAGGTCGAGACGCCAGGGCGTTGGGGATGCTCATCGACGGGGATGCCACGCCCGTTGTCTTCGGTGCGAAGCGAGCCATCCTTGCGGATGACCACTTCGATGTGTGTGCAACCACCATTGAGCACTTCATCCACCGAGTTGTCGACCACCTCATACACGAGGTGGTGCAACCCACGAATGTCGGTGCTGCCGATGTACATGCCTGGGCGCACACGTACTGCCTCTAGGCCCTCCAAGATGCGGATGGCGTTCGCATCATACGCGGGACTGGTGGTTGAGGTGCTCTTCGTGCCGGTGCGGTCATTCTCGCTGACAGTGGTCATGGGTATCCCTTCTGCGGTGCAAACTGCCACGGCACATTCGCTAGACACCCACTCATCAGATGAGGAATGCTATGAACCTGCTGTGGTTTTGCAGCCGATTTTGCCTACATTTATATGTCTTCTTCATTATACCACATCTGACCCATATCTGAGCAGCCACTAGCCCAGGCGGTGAGCGCAGTTATGGCATGTTGAAGAGCCTTGTATATAGCCATTCTGGATGGACCGTGGCGAAGCGGTAGTCACCTACTTTGTCGCATATGATATAATGATTACACGTGCGACATTAATGGCACGTCCGATGATACTTCCATCAATAAAGTCAATCCCATACGGGGGAAACATTGACTTTATTGATGGAATCAGGTAGACTGAGCGCAGCGTACCCCTGTTAGCAATCCGTTTTTCATTTCTGGCAGGAGGATCATATGAACGCCGTGGCACCGCGCCGCCTGGGGCGCGACTTTTGGACCTTTTTCACCGGACAGACGCTCTCGAATCTGGGAACGTCTTTCACCAACTTCGCCCTGCCCTTGATCGTCTTCAAGTTGACTGGCTCCGCGCTGAATCTGGCCATCACCAGCGCAGCCGTCTTCTTACCTTACCTGCTCTTTGGCCTGCTGATCGGCGCATGGGTCGACCGGGTGGATCGCAAGCGCCTGATGATCATCGTGGATACGCTCAACACTCTCGTCATCGCGTCCATCCCCGTGCTGAGCTTATTAGGGGAATTGCACGTCTGGTATATCTATATCGTCGCCTTTGTCGGCTCGACATTGGCGATCTTCTTCCAGGCTGCCGAGTTCGCCGCGATCCCTGGTCTGGTGGGCAAAGACGACCTGGTGAAGGCCAATGGGCGCATCCAGGCCAGCTTCTCGGCGATGGGCTTCGCTGGGCCACTGGTGGCTGGTCTGCTGGTCTTCTTAGTGCCCATCGAGACGTTGCTCTTCATCGACGCGGGCTCTTACTTCGTCTCGGTCATCTCGCTGATGTTGGTACGCACGAGCTTCAACCTCATGGCAGAAGGCGAGGTCCCGCGCGAACGCCAGCATCTGCTCAAAGATGTGATGGAGGGGCTGCGCTACGTGTTGAGCCATCCGGTCCTGCGAATGATCTCGTTGATGATGGCCTTGGTCAACTTCTTTGGCAGCACGGTCGGCTTTGAGTTGGTCTATTTCGCGAAGAAACAATTGTTGGTTGCGAACTGGCAATATGGTCTGTTGCTGGCATCCGGGCCGATCGGCGTCGTGGTGCTGTCGCTGCTGGCGGGGCCACTGCACAAGCGCTTCAAATTCAGCCGGGTGGCCCTGACCGCGCTGGCCTTAGATGGCTTCTTCACCATCCTGCTGGGCTTCACGACGTTCTTTTGGGTGGCCGTCCCTCTGATGGCGGTGACGCAGGGCCTGGGCATCCTCTTCAACATCAACACTGGCAGCCTGCGCCAGGCGATTGTGCCGAACCATCTGCTAGGCCGTGTGATGACCATCGCGGGCGTGCTGGCGTGGTCGGCCATCCCCATCGGCACCATTCTGGGCGGCATCGCCATCGACCAGACGAATGGCACCACCTTGGCACTGGGCACCCTAGGGACAGTGCAAAATATTGGCTTGGTCTACGCCGTCATCGGCGTCGTCACCTTCATCATCCCCATCATCTTCGCCTTGACGCCGCTGGGCCACGCCGAGCGCTATCTGCCGCAAGATGAACCCGCCCCCGTCGCCACAGTTGCGGGCACAGAAGAATTGCCGCTGTCCCCCCCACTGGAAGTGTCAGTGGTGGAATAAATCCTTCCCATAAGCACCCGCCACCGCATTCTTCCAGGGACGGTGGCGGGTGCTTTCTACGTGCAATCCGCTCGCCAATCTTCACACTGGCGCGGCGAGAC
>JACDGC010000279.1:0-2211 GCA_013815535.1 Ktedonobacterales bacterium | reverse complement strand
GTATGCTACAATCGGGCTGAATCGATGTGTTTCACCGCCAACAAAGGAGTTGCGCTCAATGAGTGACCTTCCCCCACAATATGGCATGGATCGACAGTTTGGCATCTATATGGGCGGCATGGGGGGCGTGAGGCCCACCCTCCCCATCGATCCCACAGCGCTAGAGGCAGCAGCGAAGGCCGTGCTGAGTGCCGAAGCCTATGGCTACGTCGCGGGCGGCGCTGGCACCGAAGCCACAATGCGCGCCAACCGTGCCGCCTTTGACCGCTGGCAGATCGTGCCGCGCATGCTGCGCAATGTGGCCCAGCGCGATCTGCATGTCGCGCTCTTTGGGGCGAATCTGAGCGTACCACTGCTGTTGGCGCCCATCGGCGTGCAATCCATCGTCCACCCCGAGGCTGAGGTGGCGGTCGCACGCGCCGCCGCGTCGCTGAATGTTCCCTTCGTGCTCAGCACGGCCTCTTCAAAGTCCCTGGAAGAGGTCGCCGCTGCTGCTGGCGCGGCCCCCCATTGGTATCAACTCTATTGGGGCCGCAACCCCGATGTGACGGTGAGCATGCTGGCGCGTGCCGAGGCCGCTGGATACACCGCGTTGGTCGTGACGCTCGATACCGCTCTGCTGAGTTGGCGGGCACGCGATCTGCAAAACGCCTATCTCCCCTTTTTGCTGGGCCAGGGGCTGGCGAATTACCTCAGCGATCCCGCCTTCCGTGCCGCCCTGCCCGAGCCACCCGAGGCCAACCCAACGGAGGCGATCCGCTATTTCATCAGCATCTTCTCGAATCCCACGCTGACGTGGGAAGATCTGCGCTTCCTGCGTGCCCACACCCGCTTGCCCATCATCCTCAAAGGCATCTTGCACGAAGATGACGCACGCACCGCGCTGGATTATGGCATGGATGGGCTCATCGTCAGCAACCACGGCGGGCGGCAGGTGGATGGCGCGGTGGGGGCGCTGGAGGCCCTGCCACGCGTCGTCACGGCGGTGCAGGGGGCCATCCCGGTGCTCTTCGACAGCGGCATCCGTGGTGGATCTGATATCTTGAAAGCCTTGGCGCTGGGGGCACGAGCGGTGCTGCTGGGCCGACCCTATATCTGGGGGCTGGCACTGGGTGGCGAGGCTGGCGTGCGCGAGGTGCTGCTCAACACCCTGGCCGACTTTGATCTGACGCTGGCCCTCAGTGGCCATGCCACCGCCGCCGCCGTGACCGCCACCGCCCTGCGGCGCGCGGAGTGAGGCGGTTCCTGACATCACCGTCGGGGCAGCAGGAACCGCGCACCCACATTGCGGATGACCTGCACATAGCGCGCCCAGAGCGGATCGGGCTCGATGGCGTCGCGCAGACGCAGTGCCCACTGTTCAGCGCCATGGGCTGAAATGCCCAGCCCGTGAGCGAGTTCGTGGAGCGCGACGAGCTGATTGGGCCGCGCGAGCAAGGTAGCCAGGATGCAAGACGCACGCGGCTCTAGCACCAGGGCGCGGCCATCTGGCAGCGTCACCAGATGGCGCTCACGGTCCAGCGTGACGCCGCCCGCTGTGCTGAGCGGCGCGGGTGGAGGCACGACACCATGGCGGCGCAGCAGCGCTCCCACCCGCGCCACAAACTCCGCCGAGAGGATCGGTTTGCAAAGGTAGTCATCCGCCCCAGCGGCAAAGGCTTGCAAGCGGTCGGCCATGCCTACATGACCGGTGACGAACATGATGCTGACGTCCGCATGCGTATGGCGCAGCCATTGGGCCACCTCGAAACCACTGGCATCGGGCAACGCCACATCCAGCAGCACCAAATCGGCATGCGCTCGATGCAAGAGGGCGCGGGCACCCTGGGCGGTGGGGGTGACGCTGACGCCCAGTTGATGGCGCACCAACATCCGTTGCATATAGGCAGCGGAAGCCGCGTCGTCATCCACGATGAGTAATTGGGCAACAGATGATTGCATCGCATCTTTCCAACGGCTGGATAATGAGAGAGTTTCTCTTTTCACTATAGCGCTGGGTGCTAATGCTCGCACAAAATGTACCCACAATCAGGGAATTCGTGCCAAAGCGATGCTATTCTGCGTGGGGCAGTTCCCCCGTGCAATCAAGGTCCAGGGCACTATGTTCGACCAAAAAATAGCCCTAATACAACCGACCGTAAAGCAAGCAAAGAATAAGAGGAATGCAAGCGCACAAGAGCGATGCACCGACGCCCCAGCACAACGCCGCAC
>JACDGC010000007.1 GCA_013815535.1 Ktedonobacterales bacterium | reverse complement strand
AGCTGGTGGTGACATTGCGCGCCGAGGAGCGGGCGACATCGCCCGACCTGCACGGATGGGTCGTGGCGGCGGAACGGCTGGTCCCAGTCGTGCCCGTCACGCTGGCTGCGCTCTCCGCCGCTGATAGCCAGCAGGCCATACTAAAGCTCTTGAACGACACCGCCAGCCCAGCATTATGCGATTGGCTGTTTGCGGTGACGGCGGGCAACCCCTTGTATTTGGAGCAGGTGGCCCAGGGCTTGGTCGAACGGGGTGTCGTGACCTGGCAGGACGAGACCCTACGGACCACGGCGGACCTGGATGTGGCCCAATTAGCCGACTGGGTGCCGGAGACGTTGCGGGAATTGTTACTACGCCGTGTCCGTTACCTGGATGCGACGACGCAACGGGTCGTGGCGGCGGCGGCGGTGGCGGGTGGACGCTTCACCGAAGGGGTCATCCAGGCCATTGCGGGGGTCGATGAAGAAGCGCTCCTGACAGCGCTGGAAGTGGCGGAGCGCCGCCAATTACTCCGCGCCGACGGCAGCCACTATGCCTTCACACATGACACCGTGGCCGAAGCAGTGTACGGCGACCTGACCCTGGCGCGCCGCCGGGTCATGCATCGCCGTGCTCTGGCGCTTCTTGAAGATCGCCACCTGGCGACATCCGCTGATCTGTTTCGCCATGCAGTGGCGGCAGAAGCGTGGCAAGACGCAGTCCGTCATGGACTCCAAGCCACAACAGAGGCCAATCACGTTGGTGCCCACCTGGATATCATCCGCATCTGCGAACACCTCATCCAGCTCTTGACAACGTCCCCCAGCCGCGAGGTATTGCGTGAGGTCGTATCAGATGAGCAGCGCAGTATCATCTTTAATTGGGTAGCGAACGAGAATCTGGAGATTGGCAACACGGAACAAGCGCGTGCCGCTCACCTGGCCTTGCTCATGGAGGGGCAGATCACTGGATCGCTCTATCTGCAAGCGGCGGCGCTGGGGTTGTTGGCGCACCATAGCCTCAACTTCGATCTCGATCCGCGTCTCGCGCAACAGCAGTTCGAAGAAGCTTACGTGTTGTATGAAGCCATGGGCGATCGCCATGAGCAACTGGCAACAAAAAATGATTTAGCCAGGGTCGCCGTCAGTCTCGAAGACCTGCCGCGCGCGTGGGCCGAGGCGCACAACGCCCTGCGCCTTGCCCGTGAGGAACGTGACACCTTCGAAATTGGGAAATGTCTCAATGTGCTGAGTTCCATCCATCAGCGCCGAGGTGAATGGGAAGCCGAATGTGTGGCCGACGAAGAAAGTCTCGTGATGTTCGCAGCGCAAGCCCGCAGCACTGACAGCATGTTTCCCCCGCCACCTCCCTTTGTTCGTCCCCGCGACTGGTCAACGTTTCTGCCCACTATCGCACCGTTACTCCAGAGCCAACCGACGCTGCAAAACAATTCGGCGTGCCAATGGGGGGCATGGATGTTGGTCCGGCTGGGATCCGCGCGGCTGCACCTGGGAGAAGGCGCGACCGGACGTGCAGCGCTCGCGCTGGCGTGGCAGATCATCACGCAACGCCACGAACCCCGTTTTTTCCATCTCTACCTTCTGCACCGAATATGGGGGTTGCTGGAAGACGGGGCGTATCAAGACGCCTGGCAAGAGGCGGAGCAGTTGCGCGTAGCGATGCGCGCAGGAACCGTGATTTCCACGGACCCAACGCGCGTCACGTCACAATGCAGCTATGTCGATATCTTCCACACGCTCTTGCAGGTGGCGCAGGCCCACGAGGAGTTGGAAAAAGCAACGCGTTATGCAGAGAACAAACCCGCATGGGAGCGCCTGCTGCCCGCGACCCGTTGGTGTACCCAGTTCGCCCTTGCCGGGGAGTGGGCGCAGGCCTATGAAGCAACCATCCTGGCCCACGCCGTGCGCGCCGCCACGGCGACACAACTCAACGGCTATGATCTCGCGCGCTACTATGAAACCGAGGCGTTGCTGCGTGCAGGGGAGCGGGCTCGCGCCCAGGCCGATGCGGATGGGCTGGCGGCGGCGCTGGGCACCAACCGCCGCTATCGCCTGATGTGGCTGCGCATGCAAGCCCTGCTCGATGATGACGCGGGCGACCCTGCCGCCGCCCTTGCCCACCTGCGCGAGGCATCCGCACTGGCAGAAGCGATGGGTCTGCCTGGGGAGCAGTGGCCCATCATGGGCGCCCTCGCGGCGCATCTGACCGCGCAGGGTGACGCTGATGGCGCCCACGCCGCCCTCACCCAGGCTACGGCCAGCATCGATGGGTTGGCCGAACGCCTCACCGAGCCGGCGGTGCGCGACCATTTCGCTCACGCGGCCCGGCAGCGCTTGCCCTCGGTATGACGGTGCGCCATCCCACCAACTGCTTTGTCCCATCGCCTGGCGCCGCTGTCACGTTCATATCACGCGCTCCTGGCATCCTAAAGGTGGAAGCTGTCACCGAGGCAGCAGAACAGGGCCTCAACCACCGCGTGAGGTCCCCACTCGCAGAAAGGGATGTGCCAACCATGAGTTCCAGCACGATCACCACCAAAGACGGCGTCAGCATCTTCTACAAAGACTGGGGCAGCGGGCAGCCCGTCGTCTTTAGCCACGGCTGGCCGCTCAGTGCCGATGCGTGGGACGAACACCTCTACCTCACCGCCAGCCAGGGCTATCGCGCCATCGCGCACGACCGCCGGGGGCATGGGCGCTCTGGCCAGCCATGGGGGGGCAATGACCTGACGACCTATGCCGCCGATTTGGCGGCCCTCATCGAGCAGTTGGATTTGCACGATATCGTGCTGGTGGGACATTCCACCGGCGGCGGCGAAGTCACGCGCTATCTGGCGCAGCATGGGCAGGGCCGCGTCGCCAAGATCGTGCTGGTCGATGCCATCCCCCCGCTGATGTTGCAAACCCCCGCCAACCCCAAAGGCCAGCCCCTCGCCAATTTCGATCAACTGCGCACGGGATTGCTCAAGGATCGCTCGCAGTTCTACCAGGACCTCAGCGCGCCCTTTTATGGCGCCAATCGCCCCGGTTCCACCGTCTCGCAGGGGCTGCGCGACCACTTCTGGCGGCTGTCGATGCAGTGCGACTTCGCCACGGCCTATGAATGCATCAAAGTATTTTCCGAGACGGACCTGACCGAAGATCTGAAACAGATCGACCAGATGGGGACGCCGATGCTGCTCATCCACGGGGATGATGACCAAATCGTGCCCATCGCCGCCGCGTCCGAATTGACGGTCAAGCTGGTCCGCAATTCGACGCTCAAACGCTACCCCGGTAGTCCGCATGGGTTGCCGCAGACCAATGTCGAGCAGTTCAGCGCCGACCTGCTGGCTTTTCTCGCCAGTTAAGTCATCTGCCACCCCCCGGCCGTCGTCCCCTTGACCCCCAAGGGGACGATCAACACGCCTCACCGCCACCCTGTGAGCCACGCAACCAAAGAAAAGGACACTCGACCATGAGTTCAGGAACGATCACGACGCGCGACGGAACCAGCATTTTCTACAAAGATTGGGGCAGTGGGCAGCCCGTCATTTTTAGCCATGGCTGGCCACTGAGCGGCGAAGACTGGGAAGAGCAGATGTACCGCACGGCCAACCAGGGCTATCGCGTCATCGCGCACGACCGCCGGGGACATGGCCGTTCGAGCCAGCCGTGGGAGGGCCACGATCTGACGACCGTCGCCGCCGACCTGGCGCAACTTGTGGAACAGCTCGACCTGCGCGATGTGATCCTGGTCGGCCACTCCACGGGCGGGTCAGAGATCACGCGCTATGTCGCCCAGCATGGGCAGGGCCGCGTGGCGAAACTGGTCACCATCGACGCCCCTTCCCCGCTGATGCTGCAAACGCCCACCAACCCCAAGGGTCAGCCCAAAGCCAATTTCGATCAAGTCCGCACCAGCCTCGAGCAGGATCGGGCACAGTTTTACGAAGACCTCAGCATCCCTTTTTATGGCGCGAATCGTCAGGGCGCGAAAGTGTCGCAGGGACTGCGAGACCAGTTCTGGCGCTTGTCGATGCAGTGCAACTTTGTGGCGGCCTATGAGGGCGTGACGATGTGGTCTGAGACAGACCTGACCGACGACCTCAAACAGATCGATCAGTTGCGGCTGCCGATGCTCATCATCCACGGCGAAGATGATCAGATCGCGCCTCTCGCCGACACCTCCGAGTTGGCGGTGAAGCTCGTCAAGCATGCCACCTTGAAGATCTATCCCGGCGCGCCGCATGGGCTGCCGAAAACCCATGCCGCGCAATTGAACACCGATCTGGCGGCCTTCTTCAAGAGCTAAGCCATCCTTTTTCAGATGCTGGTGTGGGATGCCGGTCTTGCGACTGGTAGGCTGGCCCCCCCAGCTTTCATCTCGTACTGCATGAACGTTGCATTCGCACCACTAAGGGGATGTCATCATGGCAACTGATCCCAAGCCGCGTGCGTCAGTGTCAGGCGGTGGCCTCGCAGGCAAGCTCCAACGCCCGGTTATGCTTCGTTTGGTGACTGCTCAGCCTGCTTGTTCGTCCTGTTGGGTTTCCTCAACTCGCATTCATAGTCATTACAGCGCATGGTCACGGCTCTTCCCTGGGGTGGAACCAATACCTGAATCGGCGGTGTGGACGCCAGTGAGCCGCCCATCCTTGACAGGAACATCACCCTCCTTATATAGTAGTGAAAGATTCTCTCTTGTTGGGGAGGCTTTGATACCTATGCCAGTGAGCCGCTAACTCCATCCTGTTTCACCTCAAGCAGTGAAACAGATATCGTCTTTCTTGCTTCCATCACTCACTTGAGTGAGTATATGATGGTGCCCAGAGATATGGAGAAGCGTGCGGCAATAAAGGTGTCAGGCAGGGAACGTTGGTGATTGCGTCGCTGTTGTTCCCCATCCGCCACTCCGTTGGCAGATGGAGCCCGCTCTTTCCTCTGTCGTGCTGAATTTATTCAATCATTGTGCCAGCAATGATCGGTTCTCTCTATGCCCTCTTTCGTGCCATCGTTACCTCGCGCATGGTGATACATCGGCGCTGTTTTTTTTCTCACAGCAGAAAGTAAGGGATATCGCTCATGACAGAACAGCAACTTTCTCTCCTCCCCTTCTACGCTGGTTGGCGGATTTACAATCAGCATCTTGTTGCGGCTATCGCGCCCCTCAATAGCGAGCAATTGGCCTTGCGCCTGACGCCGCGCCACTGGTCAATTGGCATGTACGCGACGCATATCGTTGCGAATCGCGCCTGGTGGTTCCACGCACGGATGGGTGCGGGCGGCGACGATCTGACCCCCTTCGATTTATGGGCTTTGGGAGTGTGTGAGGGGGGCGTGGATCCCTGTCACCCGGCGACAGAACTGGTGAATGGGCTTGAGAAGACCTGGCACATGATCGAGAATACGCTTGCTCGCCTGACCCCGGCTGATCTCGCGCAGGTCTGCCCGCCGCTGGATGAGGCGAAGCGTATCCATCATGCGCACTCTGTAGAGCCTGCGCTCCAGCCATTTGCCCAAATGTGGTTGGATGCGGCACGTCTGGCGGGAGAAGTGCGACCCGCACGTTCACGCCAGTGGATCATCTGGGGGGTGTTGGAACATGACATCCATCACGGCAGCGAAATCTCCACCACGCTCGGTGTACACGACCTGCCAGTACTTGAGCTAGATGGGAATTAAGGGGAAGAGTACATTCCTATCGGATGAAGGATAGGAACGTCCGCCGTTCACCCCTCACGGGAATGGGGTGAATTGGTGCAGGCTGCTTCAGCGATAGGGACGCCCCTGTCGCTGAAGTGCCATTCCCTGCTCACCTCTCCAGACGCTGAGTCGAAGAAGATGTTGAAAGGCTCGACGACTCGGGTCTCGTCCAACCCGATTCTGTAAATTCCACATAGTGGATGATGTCGCACCCTACTTGGCGGTCCAGCCGCCATCGATGGTGAGCATTGAACCCGTCACAAAGGCGGCTTCATCGACGGCGAGATACAGGGCAGCGGCGGCGATTTCGGCGGGCTGGCCCATGCGTCCCACTGGCTGGCGAGCATCGAGCGTGGCACGAGCCTCCGCTTCGTGTCCGGCGAAATTGCGGGCCAGGTAGCCATCCACAAAGGGGGTCTGTACCGTGCCGGGGGCGATGGCATTGCAGCGAATCCCGTGGGCGGCGAAGTCGATGGCGACGCTGCGGGTGAGGGCTGCCACCGCTCCTTTGCTGGCGCTATAGGGCAGACGGCACTCCACACCAATCACCGCCGCCGTCGAAGCCATGTTGATGATGACCCCGCCGGGCGGCGTCTGCGCCAGCATCACGCGCACTGCTTCGCGGCACCCCAAAAAGACGCCCCGCGCGTTGACGGCCATGACGCGCTCCCAATCAGCGACGCTGGTTTCCAAGATGCTGCCGACATGACTGATGCCCGCGTTGTTGACGACGACATCGAGGTGCCCCTCCTGGCGCACGACCTCAGCGAATGCCGCCGCCACGGCGTCTTCATCCGTCACATCGCAGGCCAGGGCACGGGCCAGGTGGCCCCCCTGCACAATGCTCGCTGCCACGCGCTCGGCGGCTTCGGCTTGGACATCCACGACCACGACCCGCGCTCCTTGGCTGGCGAACAACTGGGCGATGGCTTCGCCGATGCCTGATCCCGCCCCGGTGATCAGCGCGACCTTGTGATCTAATCGAAACATGGTGTTACCTCGTCTCAGCAATGAGACAGCTTTCAGCGATGCGGGGGCTGCTCTGTTCAAGTTTGTGGCACAACCCTTGACCAAAACGGCGCATGTTAGGCCTCCATCACAGCAATCAGCAGGTGCGACGGATGCTGGGCGTCATGCGCAATGGTCGTGATCGCGGGGACAGGGGTTTGCTCCAAACCATAGCCCGCGCCCGTGTGCGGGTTGACATCGAAGCGGGGGAAGTTGCTGCCAGTGACTTCCAACCGCAAGCGATGCTCCGGCAAAAAGGCATGCGCTGTTGCCCCCAGGTCGAGGTGTATCTCGTACACCTGATGGGGCTGGAGCAGGTGTGGGTGCGCCAGCCCGTCGCGGTAGCGGGCACGCACGATGCCGTCGGTGATGATCTCGGCGCGGCCATCCGGCCAGACATCCAGCACCCGGCCCACCACATCGGTGTCGAGCGCCGAAGATGCCACGAAGAGCACCACTGTCACCGGACCGATCACCTCTAGCGCCCGCGCCATGGGTGGGGTCGTGTAGCACAGCACATCCGAGCGCGTCTCGCTCTGTCGATGATCCCACGGGCCAGCCCGCGCCGCGACGCCATGCCCGCTGAGCAAGGTTTGGCCGCCCAGCGTGGGCACAGGATGGCGGGGATCGTCTAAGAACGTGTCGGCCTCCTCATGGGCGGGCACATCGCTGGCCAGCCAGCCATTACCAGCTGCGGTGTTGGCGTGGCCGTCACTGTGCAGATAGTAGGGCCGCAGCGACGTGCCAGGGGGCGGCCATGCATCCGCTGTGCGCCAACTATTGGCCCCCATGACGAAGTAATTGACCGGGGAATCGTGCAAGGTGTCGAGATTGCGCAGCCAGTGGTCGTACCAGCGGATTTGCCGCCCCACCACATCGAATGCGTCCAGATTTGCCCGCGTGCCATAGTCGCGCTCGGCGAAGTTGCCGCTCGCCACGCCGTGCGTCCAGGGACCGACGATCAGGTGCTGGTGGGTTCGCGCTGACGGGCTGCCCCCGCGCGCACGCATGCCCTGATAGTTTGCCAGCGTCCCTTTGAGGAAGATGTCGTGCCACCCGCCGACATTGAGGGCAGGCGTGGTGATCTGCGCGAAATTGGTGGCGGGTGAGAGCGCGTCCCAATAGCTGGTATCTTCCGCATTGTTCAGCCATTCCTGATAGTACGGGGCAAAGCGGGTCAAGAGGGGGACTGCATCTGCTTGGTACCACGCTGGCAGGGCATCCAGGGCATCTTGCGCGGCGACGCTCATGGCTGATTCAGCGTTGCCCTGCGCAATCTGGCGCTGTATTTCATTGGGCAGCAGGCTGAGGAACAGCCAGTAGCGTAAGAAACCCTGTTCGAGTGCGCCCCCGTGAAAGACCCAATGGTCGCGCAGATTGGAGGCGGTCAGGCTCGGTGCAATGGCCGCAAGCGCCGGGGGGGCCTGGGTCGCGGCGAGCCACTGCGTCGCGCCGACGTATGAGCCGCCGATCATCCCGACGCGCCCCGTGGACCACGGCTGCGCCGCCGCCCACGCGACGGTGTCGGCCCCATCGGCGGCTTCATGGGCAAAGGGCGTGAAGTCGCCCGCAGAAGCGAAGCGGCCCCGGACATCTTGCAGGACGACCGCGTACCCCGCCCGCACGAAGCGCAGGATCGCTGGACTCACCGAGGCATCTTTATCGTAGGGCGTGCGTTGCACCAGGACGGGCACCCGCGCCTCCGTCTGGGGGCGATAGACATCCGCCGCGAGCGACACCCCATCGCGGAGGGACATCTGGACGGTTTCGATGATGATGGACAAGACTGCTTCCCCTCTCAAGGCATCATCGCGTCAACGTGACTTGCTTTTTTTGCTTAACCCGCATAGGGGAGCGTGGGCAAGCCGGGGCATGGAGCATGGAGGCGCAACACCGCGCCCGCCAGGGGTTCGGCCTGACGCTGCTCTGGCGTGAGCGCGGTCCAGGCCGAGGTGATATAGAGCGTGGTCAGGTCTGGCCCCCCAAAAGCGCAACTGGTGGGGTAACTGACCGGAAGCGCGATCTCGCGCTCGACCTGCCCATCGGGGGCATAGCGGATGATCCGCCCGCCGCCCCAGCAGGCGCTCCACAGATACCCCTCGGCATCGATGGCGAGGCCATCAGGCAGCCCCTTCCCTTCAGGAACCAGGATGAAGGGACGGCGATGGCTGATCTGCCCACTGGCGGCGTCGAAGTCATAGGCGAAGATGATCCGTTGCCAGGAATCGGTAAAATACATCGTTCGGTTGTCGGGACTCCAGCCCAGACCATTGCTGACGTAAAAGCCGGTATCCATCCCTTGCGCCTGGCCATCTGGGTCGAGGCGATAGAGGGAGCCATGGGGTACGGTCGTCTGGTCGTCGCCATCGGTGAGGGTGGCGGCCCACATGCGCCCATGGCTATCCACCGCGCCATCATTGAAGCGATTGGCGGGGAGGTGGCTTTCCGGATCAACCAGCCAGGAAAGCGGCTGGCCAGGCTGCCACGTGGCGAACCCATGCTGCGTCGCCACCACGAACCCACCGGCCTGCCGTGGCGCGATGGCGCTCACAAACAGCCCCAACGCGAAGGATGCGACCGCGCCCGTCGCTACCGCATAGCGCCAGATAATTCCTTGCCGCATATCGAGCCAGAACAATTGCTGTTCGTCTGCCAGCCACAGCGGCCCTTCGCCGAGTTCATTCTGGGCGGCATACACGACCGCGATGTCGGTCATACGTCCCCTCGCTTTCTAGTCGGTGAGCGCGGCAGGGGATCGGCGTGCCGTCGTCTTGGCGTGCTTGCCATTGGTGGCGCTGCGCCAGGGCAACGCGATGCCTTGGGCCTCCCATTCCGCCTCGAACCCGATGCCTGGTGCCGTGGGGCTATGCACGAAGCCCGCTGCGTCGATTTCCGGCGCACGCACCACGGGGTTCGTCCGCACCAGCGATTCATAATACGTCGTGTTCGAGATGGCCATGCACAAATGCTGATGCACCAGCCCATCGCCATGTACCTCGGCCCGCAGGCGAAAAGCATCGGCCAGATGGGCGATGCGCATCGCGCCCGTGAAGCCCCCCTTGAGGCCCGCACTGGTGCGGACGTAGGTGGCACAGCCCGCCACGATGAAATCGGCGGTGTTCATGTGGCCGCCATCCGACGTTTCCGCGACCAAGAGGGGGACGCGCACCTGTTGGGCGAGTTGTTTATACGCGGTGACGCTGAATTCGCGCATCGGCTCTTCGTACCACAGATAGCCGGCATCGGCGAGCGCCTGTCCCAGATAGATGGCATCGGGCAGATCAAAGGCCGCCGAGCCGTCATACATCAGGGGCAGATCGTCGCCGACATGGGCACGCAGCGCCAGGCACAGCTTCGCATCGCGGCGTGCGTTGCCCCAGCCATGCAGCTTGATGGCCGGGTAGCCCTGCGCCAGACATTGATCCGCCACATCCAGATATTCCTCTAGCGAGCCAAAGGTGACGGTGCTGGCATATGCGGGAATCTGGGTGCGAAAGCCGCCGAGCAACTGATGCACCGGCAACCCCGCAACTTTCCCGGTGATGTCCCACAGGGCGATGTCGATGAGGCCTAATGCGTAAAGCGGAATCTCTTCGATGCGGTCAAGCTCCCACAGGCGATGCCAGAGCCACTCTTTTTGCAACGGATCGGCCCCGATCAGTTCTGGAGCTAGGCGACGCGCGACGATGTCCGCGACGATGACACCGCGATTCGTCATGGCGTACCCTTCGATGCCCGCATCGGTGATCACCTGGATGATGGCCCCCGTGATCGCCGGTTCGGAGCCGGGCAAGCCCTGCCGCCATTGGTAGGGAGGTTGTGCCGGAATCGGCACGAGATGAGTGTTGACCGCTACAATGCGCATCGTCGCCTCACTTTGACCCGGATTCTGCGATGAGAATGGTGATTGCCCGTGCGGCTACCCTAGGGCAGCGTTTCCGTCGTTTCGCCAATGAGACGACGGCGCAGTTCACGCTGATAGCTAGACATGACGGTTTGCAGATGCTCTTGCATCGCCCCGGCGGCGGCTTCGCTTTGCTCGCCTTGCAGGGCATTGAGGATGGCTTGGTGCTGCTCGGCGGCGACCAAGAGCGACCCTGGTGTGCCGCCCACCGCTAACTCGACCGCCCAGCTCATCAAGCGCAGCACCGCCGCGATAGCCGAGGCGAAAAAAGGGTTATGGGTCGCGTCGGCGATTCCTTGGTGAAAGGCCACATCGCTTTCGTGAAAGTGTTCCAAGTTTTCGGCCAGGGCAGCTGCGCGATTGCGATTGACCGCCGCTTGCAGTTCGCGCACCTCACGCAGCGAGATGCCGCTGGCCGCCAGCCGAGCGGATTGCACTTCAAGGGTGGTGCGAAAGATGAAGAGGCCCGCGACATCCTTAGGGTCCACCGACATCGAGACGTCGATGAAGGCGGAGCGGTGGGGGGCCTCAGGGGTGCCCACGAAGATGCCGCCCCCCTTGCGCGGGCGCACGCGCCCCGTTGCGGCCAGCACCTTCACCGCCTCGTGGATGACGGAACGACTGAGGCCCAAGCGCTCCGTCAGCTCAGATTCCGTCGCCAGACGGTCGCCCGCCTGCAACTCGTCGGTGATGATGATCTGCGCGATGCGCTCAGCGGCGACTTCATATTGTGGACGGTATGGCGCGGACGTTGATTTGGTTCCGGTTGCCATAGCACGCTCTCCTTTTTCGGGCATATACGTAAAGGCAAGGTAGAGGCCAGTCGTAATATATCATATATATACAGTATGGACACCTGTTTTGTCAACGCCCAGCACTGATTTCCCTTGCAAACGTGTCGCGATTAAATGGTTTACATGACGGCGAAGATGCTTGATTTCCGGCCCGGTTCGTGCCCTTATGGTGCTATGTGGCCGCGCGAGAGCAGACTTCCCCTTGCAATAGCATACCCCATTGGATACAAAGACCCGCATCGGCATGATTTCCGCGAAGCGCGGCATTACCCTCTTGACAACCACAAAACAGATATGTTATACCGTTTATGTCAAAAGGGCAATGGATGTCCCTGAAAGGCATAAGCAGCATGCCCCCTTCGCTGTTATGATCGGGCGCACCTGCTTGACCGAGGCAAACCCGTCTCACCGTACCGCGACAGGGACGTTGGACGCACGTCGTGGCATCCCCTCGCGCACCGCAGAGACATGCTGACGACGGAAGCCCCGAATCCCCTCTGGATGACCCACTGTTTTCCGTGCTGGCACTGTTGCCAGGATGGCACTTCACAATGATTCGTGTATCCTCAGCGCATGAGGAGGGAGAAGCTTTCATGACATCCGCACCCCACCGACGCACCCCCATCGTCTCCGGGCTGTTAGCCCTGCTGACCCTCGCAACCCTGCTCCTGACGGCCTGTGGCAGCAGCACCAGCACCGGCAACGATCCCAACGCCCCCATCACCGTCTGGGTCGATGCCACCCGCCAAGACGCCGTGAAATTGTATCAAAAGGCGCATCCCACCGCCAAACTCAACGTCCAGGTCGTCGACCGCGCCCTCTTCCCCGGCAAGATCCTGCTCTTCAACAACACTGGCCAGGGCTGGCCCGATGTCGTCTTCGCCGAACCCAACCTCGTCGCCCAGGTCGCCGATAGCGCCCATCACTTCCCCCTCGACCTCACGCCGTATGTCTCATCCGATATCGTCAACAACTTCGCGGGGTTGGCCGAGTGCCAGTTCGATGGCAAGCTATATTGCCTGCGTAATGACCTGGCCCAAAACGTCGTCTGGTACAACAAAGCCCTCATGGACCAGTTCGGCTATACCGTGCCGACCACCTGGGAAGACTACCAGGCCCTGGGCCTCAAGGTCGCCAAAGAGCATCCCGGTTACACCATCGGCGCCTTTGGGGATAGCCAGGCGCTCAATGTCTACCTCGCTGGCAGCAACTGCCCCATCAAGGATGTGCTGGCCAACAGCCAGGTCTACATCAACACTGCCGACCCCAATTGCGCTCGCGCCGCCAGCCTGGTGGATACCCTCATCAGCGCCAAGGCGCTCTCGACCAAGGGACCGTTTGACCCTGACTATGTGGCAGCGGCGAACGCCAACAAAGTGCTGATGCTGGTGGCGGCGTCGTGGTATGGCGAATATGTCTTCAAGGGGACCTATTACAAAGCGGGCACCCAGGCGGGAGCCTTGGCCGTCGCGCCGCCACTGAAGTGGGCCGCCGACAGTCAGACCTACACCGGGGGCCAGGGCGGGGCCGCCTGGGTCGTCTCGAACCACGTCAAGAACCGCACTGGCGCGGTGGATCTGGTGACCTGGCTGGCGACCTCAAATGACAACCAGGGGGCGGCGCCGACCTATCCGGCCTACAAGCCAGCGGCGGCAGTGTGGCAGAGCACCCTGGCGAGCAACCCGCAGTACAGCACCAATCCTTTCCCGGTGTTGCAGCAAGCAGCAAGCGACCTATACCCTGCTTGGGCACCGGTGCGCTACGATCCCGATACCGCCTTTACGAACGTCGTGATCGCCGCCGTGCAAAAAGGCCAGACCGTGACCTCCTCTCTGCCTGATTACCAGAAGGCGCTCGTGCCCCTCGCCCAAGCCCAAGGGTATGATGTGGTGACTACCAAACCGTAACCCCGTGCATCTGGGGAAGCCGTCGAGTGCTGTGCCACAGCATAGCGCCTCGACGGCCCCCTGGCCCAAATTTCTTGCTCACGCACCCCGTGGCGCGCTGGTTGCGACCCCCGAACAAAGGAGTTCCCCCCCATGGCATCGCTGACCTTCAAGACCACTGCCGCGCCCGCCACCCGTCGCCGCCGCGCGTGGTGGCGGCCCCGTGCCAGCCACCTCTTCCTCTTGCCCTACGCGGTGTTTTTGCTGGCCTTTGGGGTGGGTCCCGCGTTGTACGCGCTCCTTATTAGCTTTGCGAAGTTCCAAGATGGCACGCCGCAGTTCTTCGCCGCCGGATTCGACAACTTTCGCTATGCCCTACACGATTTTCGCTTCGCGGGGGCCTTCGCGAATGTCGGCACCTTCCTCGTGATCTCCGTGCCCCTGGGGGTGGCGGGCTGCATCGTGCTGGCGCTGCTGCTGCATGCGCGCACTGGCGGGTTCGCCACCCTCATGCGCACGGTGTATTTCCTGCCCGGTGCCGTCGCCGGACCCGCGTTGGTCTTGCTGGCCATCTTTCTCATCGACCCGCGCATCAGCCCCTTCAGCCCCATTTTGCACGCATTGGGGTTCCGCGACAACGTCCAGGTGGTGCAGACCAGCCACCTGCCGGTGCTCTTCACCCTGATCGGCTTCTTTGGTGGCGCGGGGGGCTGGATCGCCATCTTCTATGGCGCACTCACGGGCATCTCCCCCGAACTGCTCGAAGCGGCGACGGTGGATGGGGCGAATGCTTGGCAGAGCGCGCTCTATATCAAACTGCCGCTCATCCGCCGGTTCGTCATCTTCATGGCGATCCTGACCTTCGCGGCGAACATCCAGATCTTCACCGAGCCAACGCTGATCGGGGCGGCGCTGAGCTACTCCAGCACCGTCTCGCCGACGTGGTCGCCCAATCAACTGGGCTACACTTTCGCCTTCACCTATGGCCAGTTCGGCGCGGCGGCGGTGGTCTCGCTCGCCATGATCGCCATCGGCATGGGTGCGGCGTTTCTCATCATCTATGGCACCCATTTCTACCAAACCGATGTCGCCGAGTGACATGCACAACCTGAGGGAGAGTCGCTGATGGACAACATCGCCGTCAATGAACCACGGGCCGCCCGCCCCACGCGGTGGTCGCTGGCGCGTCTAAGGCAAGGGCAACGCACGCAAGACCTCGGCCCGGTGAGCCTGATCGTCCGCTTCATTGTCCTGTTGGGGGCGGGCATCTTCTTCGGACTGCCCCTGCTGTGGCTGGTGCTGGCACCGACGAAGACCGATAGCCAGTTTCTCTTCGCCAATCCGCTCTCCTTCGGTTCCTTCGCGCGGCTGGGTGAGGCGTGGACGAACCTGTTGAACTACGACAACGGCGTCATCATCAAGTGGACGCTGAATTCGATCTTCTATGTCGTCGCGTCGATCATCATTCAACTCGCCGTGACGATTCCGGCGGGGTATACCCTGGCGACCTCGCGCTTCGCGGGGCGGTCACTCACCCTGACGCTGACCTTGGTGACGATGGTGCTGCCTGCTGCGGCGGTGGTGCTGCCCAACTTCCTGGAACTGAATCTGTTCCACTTGATCGACACCCCATGGGCGGTGATCCTGCCAGCGGCGTTCTACCCCTTTGGCGTGTACATCGCCTTCATCTACTATTCGGTGACACTGCCCAAGGATCTGTTGGCGGCGGGGCGGTTAGATGGCGCGAATGAATGGCAGTTGTTCTGGAATATCGGGTTGCCGCTGGCCCGCCCGCTGCTGGGGGTGTTGACGTTCCTGAGCTTCACGGCGAACTGGAACAACTTTTTTGGACCGTATGTCTTCTTGCAGAGTGACACGAACTTCAATTTGCCGGTGGGGCTGTACACGCTGATAAACAACACAGCGGCCCTGCACCCGGAGTTCGCCAGCGAGTTGCCGATTCATCGCGCCGAGCTGGCGTTGACAGGGGTGATCATGGTGTTGCCGGTGGCGCTGGTCTTCCTCTTCGCCCAGCGCGCCATCAGCAGCGGCATCATCACTGGCAGCACCCGCGAGTAACAAGCGCGACATTCCTCCAACTTCATGCAGCAAGCCACACTCATTCGCCGTCGTGTGGGGCACCGTTCGCCCCGCGCGCCTCAACGGGCGATGTCGCCCGGCTGTGCCCCCACGCGGGCATGGCGCAAAGGAGATTCGCATGCAACTGTCGGATGGTGCCACGGAAGCGCGGGCGACGCAACGACCCGCTCGGGGGCGTCGCCCCCTCATCCTGGCCGTGGTCAGCGTATTCGTTTTGGGCGGATTGCTCGTCACCTATGGCGTGCGGCGCGCGTTCGCCGCGACGCAAGCAACGTATTATGTTTCCCCAACGGGATCGAACAGCAACAGCGGCACCGATAGCAGTCATCCTTTTGCCACGCTCGACTATGCCCGCCAAAAGGTCGCCCAAAGCAACGGCAACATGACGGGTGACATCATCGTCAATTTGCTCCCTGGCACGTATACCCAAACGCAGACGCTCGCCTTTACCCAAAGCGATTCCGGGACGAATGGCAACAATGTCATCTATCAAGCGAATGGTTTTGGCACCGCTAGCCCGGCCCAGGTGACGATCAGTGGTGGCCAGGCGATCACTGGGTGGTCGCAGGTCAGCGGCACCAGCATCTGGCAGGCGACGGTGGGCACGTCGCTGCAAACGCGCCAACTGTATGTGAATGGCGTCCGCGCGACGCGGGCAACCGGGGCGTTGCCGGTCAGTTTGATGCGCAATGGCACGACGGGCTACACCGCCAGCGCGGCGACGCTCGCCAGTTGGGGCAACCCCGCCGCGCTTGAGTTCGTCTACACTGCCGGGGCAGGCACCCCCAACGCGCAATGGACCGAGTCGCGCTGCGGCGTCGCCAGCATCAGTGGCACGGCCATCAGCATGCAACAGCCATGCTTCACCAATGGCGTCAACAAGAATAGCGGCCAGCAGGGCATCAACCTGCCGACCTCCATGGAGAATGCCTATGAATTGCTCGATCAGCCAGGGGAATGGTATCTCAACCATACCACGGGCATCCTCTATTACAGCCCCCGTTCGGGCGAAAATCTCGCCACGGCGACCGTCATCGCCCCGACCGTCGAGACGCTGGTGAGCGGGACCGGGACGGGCAGCGCGCAAATTCATAACATCCAGTTCAAGGGTATCACTTTTGCCTATGCCACCTGGCTGCGCCCCAGCACGGGTGATGGCTTCATCGAACTGCAAGCGAACTTCACCTATGTGGGCACCGCCAATACGCTGACCAAGACTCCGGCGAACGTCGCCTTTGCTCATGCTCACGACCTGCGGTTCGAGCGCGATACCTTCACCCATTTGGGGGCGGCGGGCCTCAACATCGATACGGGCAGCCAAAACAACACGGTCATCGGCAATGTCTTCACCGACATCTCAGGGAGTGGTGTGCAACTGGGCAACGTTGACACCCCAAATGCCACGGGCACCAACCAGGACACGGGCAATGTCGTCACGGACAACTACGTCCACGACCTGCCCGCTGAGTATCACGGTGGCATCGGCCTCTATAGCGGCTATGTCGCCAGCACCACCATCTCACACAACGAGATCTTCAACACCCCCTATTCGGGCATCTCGAATGGCTGGGGCTGGGGCGTCGTCTCGTATGCCCAAAACAACCAGATCATCGATAACCTCATCTACAACCACATGCAACTGCTCGTGGATGGTGGGGGGATCTACTCGAATAGCGTGCAAGGGACCGCGCTATCGAACGGCGAATTGATCGATGGCAATGTCGTTCACGATCAAGCGCACAACTATGGCGCGATCTACCTCGATAACAAGAGCCAATACGTCACGGTGACGAACAATCTGACCTACCAAACACCCTACAATATCTTCCAAAATGACAATCTGACCCCCAACACCGTCCAAAACAACTACACCGACCCCGCAACAGCCCCGACCTCCATCGTGAGCAACGCGGGAATCGAAGCGGCGTACCAGGACATCCGAGGGTCAGGAAATACGACCGCCACCAACGTCGCGCTGAGCAAGACCGCATCGGCCAGCTCCACCTATAGCAGCAGCTATGACGCGACCAAGGCCAACGATGGCAGCACCAGCACGGGCTGGTCACCCACGGGTACGGACACCTTGCCCTCATGGCAAGTTGATTTGGGTGGCACCTACACCCTTTCCCAAATTCAATTGGTGACGCGGCAAGACCTTGATCAGTCAGCGACCCGCCAAAACTTCGCCGTATGGGCCTCGAATGATGCAACCTTTGCCACCCATGTCGTGCTGGGGAGTCAGGGGAGCAGCCCCCTCGCCTATCAAGCGACCTGGACGCAGAATGTCACTGATACGACAGGCTATCGCTACGTCCGTGCGACGAAAACGGCGAACGAATATTTCTTCATCACCGAGTTGCGGGTGTTCGGGACGATTCCCACCGATGCTAATGTCGCGCTCAATAAAACCGCCGCCGCCTCGTCGACCTATAGCAGCAGCTACAGCGCGGCAAAGGCCAATGATGGCAGCAACGCGACGGGCTGGTCCCCAACCGGCACGGACACTGGTCCCTGGTGGCAGGTTGACCTTGGGCAAGCCTATACCCTGAGCCAGATCAAGCTGGTGACGCGGCAGGATATAGATCAGGCGGCGACGCGCCAAAACTTCGCCATCTGGGCGTCGAACAACGCGGATATGTCGCAAGGGCATGTGGTGCTGTGCAGTCAGGGGAGTACCCCACTCGCCTATCAAGCGACATTCAGTTGCGCCGTGACCGACACGACCGCGTATCGCTATGTCGCCGCCGTGAAGACGGCGAACGAATACTTCTTCATCAGTGAATTGCAGGTGTTTGGCCATTGAAGCCCAGGCGGCGGCACAGGCGCGTCCACTGTTTCATTGACGAACCGCACATCGGCAAAACGAGCAAACAACGAGGAATGACGGGAAGATGAGCGACAACGAACAATCCCTCGCCCTGCTGGCGAGCATGCTCCGCATCCGGCGGTTCGAGGAACAGTGCAGCCAACTGTACGCCGCCGGGCACATTCGCGGGTCGATGCATCTGTGCAATGGGCAAGAGGCGGTCAGCGTGGGGGCTTGCGCCGCTCTGGCACCGGAGGATGGCATCACCATGACGTATCGCGGCCATGGGCAGGCCTTGGCCAAGGGGCTGGACCCCACGGCGGGCTTCGCCGAACTGCTGGGCCGCGCCACCGGCTGCTGTGGGGGCTATGGCGGCTCGATGCACTTCACCGACCTGACCAAGGGCATCTATGGCGGCAATGCCCTGGTCGCGGCGGGCATCCCCATCGCCGTGGGGCTGGCGCTGGCGGCGCAGCAGCAGCGCACCGGGCGCGTCTTCCTCACCTTCTTTGGTGATGGCGCGACGAACCAGGGGGTCTGGCACGAAGCCTTCGTGCTGGCGGCGATGTGGCAGGCCCCCATCGTCTTCATCTGCGAGAATAACCTGTGGGCTGAGATGACGCCCTACGCCGACACGATCCGCGTCGCCGACCTTGCCGAACGTGCGGCGGCCTATGGCCTTCCTGGCGTCGTGGTGGACGGCATGGATGTCGAGGCGATGCGCGCCGCGACCGCCGCCGCCGTCGCGACGGCCCGCGCGGGTGGTGGCCCCACCCTCATCGAGGCAAAGACCTATCGCTTCGTCGGTCACATGTACGGCGATGCCCAGAAATACAAGCCCGCCGAACAGGTCGCCACCTGGCAAGCGCGCGATCCGCTGCTGACCTATCGCCAGCGGTTGGCCGCGCGCGGCATCCCCCCCGCCGACCTGGACGCGCTGGAATTGACCGTCGCGCAGGAAATCCGGGCCGCTGCGGAGGCCGCGCTGGCGGCACCCTGGCCCGATCCCGCTGAGTTGCCCCGCGTGATGGAGGTGTACGCATGACCGCTCCGGTGACATTTGCCCCGCCCTTAGCCAACAGCGCGACCGTCGAGATGACCTATGCCCAGGCCCTGCGCACTGCGCTGAGCGATGCCCTGGAACATGACCCCGCCATCATGCTATTGGGCGAAGACATCGGCGCGTATGGCGGCACCTTCCGCGTGACGGATGGCTTGCAAGCGCGTTTCGGCGCGGAGCGGGTGCGCGACACACCCATCGCCGAGAATGGCTTCGTTGGGGCCGCCGTCGGCTTAGCGTTGGGTGGGCTGCACCCCGTGGTGGAGATTATGTTCGCGGACTTTCTGCTGGTCTGCGCCGATGCCCTCTTTAACCAGATCGGCAAACTGCCCGTCATGACGGGAGGCCAGGCCCACCTACCCATCGTCATCCGCACGCAGGGGGGCGCGTATCGCGGAAGTGGTCCGCAGCATTCGCAGAGCTTGGAAGCGTTGTTTTGTCACTTCCCCGGCTTTCAGGTGGTGATGCCCGCCACGCCCTATGACGCGCGCGGCTTGCTCACCGCCGCGCTGCAAAGTGACCGGCCCGTCGCCGTCATCGAACACAAATTATTGTATCCGACCAAGGGGCAGGTGCCGACCGCGCCCTACGCCCTGCCCTTGGATAAAGCGGAGGTCAAGCGCGCGGGGACGGATGTCACCATCGTGTCGATTTCGCGGGCCTTGCTGACCGCCCTCGACGCCGCCGAGGCGCTGGCTCAGGATGGCATCAGCGCCGAGGTCATCGACGCGCGCTCAGTCAAGCCGCTGGACATGGCGACCATCAATGCCTCATTGGCCAAAACGCATCGGCTGGTGGTGGTGCATGAGGCGTATCGCTCGTGTGGCGTCGGCGCGGAGATTTTGGCACGCATCGCCGAGGACCCCGAGGCCTTTTATCTGCTGGAAGCGCCGCTGCGCCGCGTGACGGGGCGCGACTGGCCCATCCCCGCCAGCAAACCGCTGGAGGACGCGACCCTGCCGCAAGTGGCGGACGTGGTGGCCGCCGTCAAGGCTCAGATGAAATGAGGCGCAGCGTATGACCACCCCGGCGACCTTGGTGCGCGAATCCTTGCACGGCTGGGATACGCTCGTGCTGGCAAACGCCTGCATGCGCGCGCGGCTGCTGCTGGACAAAGGCGGCGACCTATATGAATTGATCTATCAACCGCGCGGCATCGACGTGCTGTGGAAGACGCCCTGGGGGCTGCGCCCGCCGCTCAAGGGACCATCCGGCGCGGCGGATAGCCAGACCGCCTGGCTAGAACAGTATGGCGGTGGCTGGCAAGTGCTGATGCCGAATGGCGGCGATGCGGGCGCGGGCGCGGGCACACCGTACCCGTTTCACGGTGAGGCTGCCGTGCGTCCCTGGACGCTGGAGGGCATCGAGGTGACGGCGGATGGCGTCACGGTGCGGTTGCGCTTCGATGGCTTCATCAGCCCCACACGGGTGACGCGCACGCTGCATCTGCCCACTGAGGGGTGTTCGCTCCGCATCACCGAGACGGTCGCCAACCTCAGCCCTGACCCGGTGGCGCTGATGTGGGTGCAGCATCCCGGCTTCGGCAGCCCCTTCGTGGATGGCGCGACCCGCATCGACACCGGAGCCAACCGGTTCGTCGCGGATGATCGCCTGGATGGGGCAGGGGTGGTGTTGGCACCAGGGAGTGCGGGCACCTGGCCCGTCGTGCCAGACCGCGCGGGGCAGCCATTCGATTTGCGGCGTGCGCCAGGGCCGGACGAGCCGCGCGCGATGCTGGGGTATCTGCATGGTTTTGGTGAGACGGGGTGGTTCGCCCTGACCTCGCTGACGCATGGGTTTGGGGTGGGGGTGACGTGGCCGACGGACATCTTTCCCACCGCGTGGTGGTGGCAAGAGGCGCACGCGACGCCGACCTTCCCGTGGTTTCGCCGCGCGTATGTCGTCGCCGTCGAGCCAGCGACCAGTGCGCCGAATCACGGCTTGGCGCGGTTGGTCGCGGATGGTGGCACGCCGCTGACCTTGGCGGGCGGTGAGCAGCGCACGGCGGAACTGCGGGTCGTCTTTTACAAAGGCACCACGGGCGTCACGCAGATTGCCGCCGATGGCACCGTTACACTCACCGCTAAGACTTAAAGACTGCTGACGCGTGGGATGTGCCGTGGAAGCGCGTCAGACGGCCAGCCACGACTGACCTCACCAGAAAGGATCAACAAATGGAGATAGCACTCGATGGGCAGATCGCGTTGGTGACGGGCGCGGGGGCTGGCATCGGTCGCGGCTGCGCTCTGGCGCTGGCCGAGGCGGGGGCCACGGTCCTCGTCAATGACATCCAGGCCGAGGCCGCCGCCGCGACGGTGGCGGCCATCACGCAAGCGGGACACGTCGCCCACGCCTTGCCCGCTGACATCGCCGATGCCCAAGCCATCGCGGCGCTGTTTGCCACGCTGCACGAGACCTATGGCAAATTGCACATCCTCGTCAACAATGCGGGGTTCAACCTCTTCAAGGGCATCGCCGCAACAACGCCGGAGGAGTGGGATCAGGTCTTCGCCGTCGATCTGCGGGGGCTGTATCTGGTGACGCGCGCGGCGCTGCCGTTGCTGGTTGCGGCGCAGGGGGCAGCGGTCATCAACATCGCCAGCGTCCACGCGCAGCTCACCATCGCCGACATCACAGCCTATGCTGCCGCGAAGGGTGGGGTCGTCGCGCTGGGCCGCAGCCTGGCGCAAGAGTTAGGGCCGCAGGGCATCCGCGTCAACACCATCAGCCCCGGTTTCGTGCGAACGGTTCTCCATGAGCGGTGGCTGGCCGCGCAGCCCGACCCCGCCGCCGCCGATGCCCGCGTCGTGGGTTACCATCCCGTCGGGCGCATCGGCACGCCAGCGGACATCGGCGCGCTGACGGTCTTCCTCGCCAGCGCCCAGGCCGGGTATATCACTGGGGCCAACATCCCCATCGACGGCGGCCTTTCGACCCGCCTGATGCATTAGGAGCACTCCTCATGGAGATTCGTTTTGATGGGCAGGTGGCCATCGTCACAGGCGGCAGCAAGGGCATCGGGCGCGCGACGGCGCTGGCCCTCGCCGCGAATGGGGCAGCGGTCGTCATCGCCGATATCGCGCGCGATGATGCCGAAGCGGTCGCCGACGAGGTGCGCGCCCTGGGCGTGGATGCGCTGGCCATGCAAACCGATGTCGCGGACCCCGCCGCATGCGCGGCCATGGCGACCGCGACACAGGATCGTTTCGGGCGCATCGACATCCTGGTGAATAACGCGGGCATCTCGCGGCCCATGCCCTCCGCCGAGATGCCCGCCGACGTGTGGCAGAGCATCATCGGCATCAATCTGAGTGGCGTCTTCTTTTGCAGCCAGGCCGTGGGGCGGGTGATGCTGCGGCAAGCGCGGGGCGCAATCATCTCGCTGGCCTCCATTTCGGGGCCGCTGGGCTTCCCCATGCGCGCCCCCTATTGCGCGGCCAAGGCGGGCGTCATCGCGCTGACCAAGGTGCTGGCCTGTGAATGGGCCGCGTCCAACATCCGCGTCAACGCCGTCGCGCCAGGATATGTGGAAACCGATCTGGTGCGGGCGAACGTGGCACGTGGCGTCATCGATGAGCCATCCTTGCGCCGCCGCACGCCGTTGGGGCGGCTGGGCCAGCCTGACGAGATCGCCACAGCCATCCTGCTGCTGGCTTCGGATGCCACCGGGTATGTCACGGGCGAGACGCTCTTGGTCGATGGAGGGTGGTCAGCCTATGGCGGCTGGTGAACATGCTGGCCCAGCAGCGGCATTAGCACAGCCGATTGACGCCATTGACGCCTTTCTCGTGCGGGTGCCGCTGGACGAGCGGTTGCTTGTCTTTGGCAAGCTGATCAGTTCGCGCGATTTCGTCATCGTGCGGGTGCGGGCGGGCGAGTACGTCGGCACGGGCTACGCCTTCACGCGCGGGGCGGCGCTCGACCACGCGGTGCGCGACCAGATCGCGCCGTTGGTGGTGGGCCAGCCCATCGCCGCCATCCACCAGGGCTGGGATGCGGCACGGGCGGCGGCACGCATGACGGGCGAAGGCGGCAGCTATGCGCGGGCACTCGCGGTCGTCGATATCGCGCGGTGGGATCTGCTGGGGCAGGCCCTGGGCGTGCCACTGTGGCAAGTGTGGGGGGGCGTGGCCACGCCTATTCCCTGCCTGGCGATCATGGGGTATTATCGAGAGGCGGATGCCGTGGCCGCGCTGCGTCGCGAGGCGGAGCGGCTGGCCGAGGCGGGTTATCAGTGGTTCAAGATCCCCTTTGGGGCCGATGCCGCGCTCGATCAGCACCGGCTGGCGGCGTTGCGCGAGGTGGTGGGGCCAGATGCCCTGATTGCCCTTGACGCGGGGGCCGCGTTTGCTTCAGTCAAAGAAGCCAGCGCCGCCTGGGCTGCTGTCGAGGGCTACCATCCAGCGTTCTTGGAAGATCCCTTTGCGGCGTCGGCCTGGGAACTGGCGATCACGCTGGCGCAACAGACGCAGATCCCCATCGCCTTCGGGGAATCCATCGCGTCGCCGGGGACGATGCAACGGTTGGGGCGTACGTCAGGGGTCGATATCATCCGGCCAGACGCTACGCATCAAATGGGCGTCACGGGCTATCTGCGAGGGACGGCGGTCGCGCGTGAGGCAGGGGTACGGATCTTCCCGCATTATTTTCCCGACCTGCATGCGTCGCTGGTGAGCGCCTGGGGTGGCGAGATGATCGAGGAATCGCCCGCCGAGGTCGATACAGTGGCGTTTCGCCATCTGCGCGCTGTGCAGCCTGACATCCGCGCGGGGATGTGGCATCTCTCCGACCGTCCTGGCTTTGGCATCGTCTGGGATGAAGCGGCGTTGCAACGGTATCGTCGCCCGTCCCCCTCATGAAATGGAGCACCACTATGCTGTATGAATTACGCATCTACGAAGCCCTGCCTGGCAGGCTGCCCCGCTTGCAGCAGCGCTTCAGCGAAGACGCTCTGCCGCTCTTCGCGCAGCACGGCATCCGTCCGGTCGGCTTTTGGACGACCTACATCGGGCCATCCCTGAACACGCTGACCTACATCTTAGCCTGGGAAGACCTCGCGGAACGGCAGAACCGCTGGGATGCTTTTCAAAATGATCCGACCTGGCTCGCGGCTAAGGAACGCTCCGAACGTGATGGGCCATTGCTCGCACGCGTCGAGAGCCAGATTCTGCAACCCACGGCGTATTCCGCGCTTAAATAGTGGCTTATGGGCTGGCCGACGGTGAAGTCGCCGCTCGAACTGAGCGGGCGCACGGCGACACGGTTGCTCATCGCCCTGCTCGCGGATGCCAGCGTAGCCCCGAGTCGCAGCCCATGCCCCGCGTCAAAGGAGACCCCGCGTATGCCATCCACCGAGCCTACCCATTCCCTCCCTGCCCCCGATGTCATCTGGCCCGTCGCTGGCCCCCCCGTCACCCGCCCCGATGCGGCGCTCATCGCGGCGCTACGCGGCGTCAGCAGTGCCACCGCCAGCGCGCTGCTGCATCGGCTGGGCGTGCGCCAGACATTCATCCAGGGACCCGTACCGTTGCAACCGAATCAGCGCATCATTGGTCCGGCCCTCACCCTCCAGTTCATGCCCCAGCGCGAAGACATCGCCTCTGGCGCGGGGCAGGAATACGTGGAGAAGCGCACGGCTCTGTGGGCGGTGCTCGAAGAGGTGCAACGCGGCGATGTGCTGGTGGTGCAGGCCAATGGGGATCGGTATACCGGCTGCCTGGGCGAGATGTTGGTTACCTACTTTAAAGGACGGGGTGGGGCGGGCATCATCATTGATGGGTGCGTGCGCGATGGTCCCCGGCTCGGTGCCATCGATCTACCCATCTGGGCGCGGGGCTACACCCCCAACTATGCTTCACAGGCGGGACTCTTCCCGTGGGGCTATAACGTCCCCATCGCCTGTGCGAATGTGCTGGTGCTGGCTGGGGATATCATCATCGCGGATTTGGATGGCTCGGTGGTGGTGCCTGCCCGCCTCGCCCCCCTGCTCGTCCAGGAGGCGAATGCTCATGAGGATTGGGAGTCCTTCAGCCGCATGCGCCTGGCGGAGGGTCGTCCATTGCAGCACTACTATCCATTGGATGACCTGGGCCAGCGCGATTATCAGCAGTGGCGCGCCGCCCATGGGGACGAGGAGCAGCCATGATCACCCTCACCGCCACGCTGCCATGTGGCCTCCCTCCCGCCTGGGCGGTGTGGGAGCGCCATCTCTTCGCCCTGCTCGATGAGGCCGTCACCCCCTTTTGGGGAAAATATCTGCGCCCTGATGGTCGCCTCATTTGGCGCGCGAAGATGGAAGAAACCTGGCAGCCGCGTGATGGCGTCGATGATTTCTATGAGGCAGTCTATAACTGGCCGCTGCTCTACCTTTTAGGCGGCGGCGACCATCTGTTGACCCGCTCACACACGGCCTGGGAGGGCATCACCGCTCAACTGACCGAAATGGGCATGCTCAAAGACGATTTCGATATCGGCTACGATCAGTTTCATATCAGCGAGGGCCAGCTTTTCTTTGATTTCCTCTGCATGGCCGATCCAACCAACCAAGCAATGATCGCACGCGCGCGCCGCTTCGCGGGATGGTATCTGAATGAAGACCCCGCCGCGCTGAACTACGATCCGCAGCGCCAGATCATTCGCGCGCCCCACACCGGCAGCAGCGGGCCGCGCTGGGGCTACCTGACGGATGAGCCGCCGACCTTTCCCTGGGCAGCGGCGATGCGGCGTTACGGTTTGCCCTTCAGCGATGTGCCCGGCGTGACCACCTATGACGACCTGCGCGACCCGGCGCAGGCGGCGGCGATGGGGGCGGCGGTGCAGGCACGCATGGGGCGCGGCGATGTCGCCACGAATCTGCTCGCCACCACCATCGTCGCGAACGCCGCTCTCTTGACAGGTGAGACGAAATACACCGAATGGATCGCAACCTACGTCGCGGCCTGGCAGCAGCGTGCCCAGGCCAATGGTGGGGTGCTGCCCGACAATGTGGGACTGTCGGGCGAGGTCGGCGAATATCTGGCGGGCAAGTGGTACGGCGGCCTGTATGGCTGGACCTGGCCCCATGGCTTCCATAACATCGGGGCGGCGGCCTTCGTCGCAGCGGCCAATGCCTTTGTGCTGACTCGTGACGCGCGATTTCTCGCGCTGCCACGTGACCAGCTGCGCGCAATCATGGGCCATGGTGAAATGCGCGACGGCGACCCCAGCGACATGACACTGCACCATCACTGGGCGAGTATCTTTGCGGCCCTCGATCCACCGCACACGACTTGGCTCATCCCCTATCGCTATGGTGATGGTGGCTGGTTCGATTACCAGCCGTTGCCGCCGAGCTATCCCATCAGCCTCTGGGCGCTGAGCATGGCCCTTGGAGACGCGCAAGCGATCACGCACCTGCGCGAAGTCGGACGGTACGACTGGCGACAGGTCTTCGCGATGCGTACCAAAGAAGATAGCGGCCATGAGGCCCCCTGGTTCACCTTTCTAGCGGGCGAAAACCCTGAGTATCCCGTGACGATCCTCGCGCAAGCGTGTGA
>JACDGC010000278.1:824-5872 GCA_013815535.1 Ktedonobacterales bacterium | reverse complement strand
GCATCATCCACGCGCAGGTTTTGCAACACTTGGTTGATGTAGTCGATGGTTGTTTGGGGCACATCCATCAGGTAGCGGGCGAAGGGCACACCCACCGCCGCCCGTTCCAGCCCGATCCCCTGGATTTTATAGAGGATGTCCTTAATCAGCCAGTGCTTGTAAGCGGCACGCAGAATCGAGATGCCGTCGAGGTTGTCCCCTTCCTTGTTGTGGGAGAAGACGATCAGCTTTTCGGCGGGGATGTCCGTTGAGCGGTAATCGGGCGGCGCAAGTTGGGTCATGCTCCGAAAACGGCGATGCACGACGCCACCAGGGGCAGTAACGGGGTCGAAGTTCCAGCGCAGACGGGTATTTTGATAGCGGAACGCGAACTTATACCAGCCGAGCTTGCCGTCCCATTCCCCATCCATCCAGTCGAAGACCTTCTCAAAGGCGGCGAACCCGAACGGCAAATAGGTAAACGCCTCACGTGCGAAGTCATCAAAGGTCTGATCACCGAAGCCCCACAGGTTGTCATGGAGGAAATCGGCCATGCGGATACTATCTGGGCTGTCGTCATAGGGCTGGATGTACCATTTGCTCGACCGCAGCGGCATCGTGTACGCTGCTACGAGTGCTGCCACGGTGGCATCCGAGCGCCGCATCTGGTCGTAAACGATAGGGGCCTGATAGGCGCTGAGGGCGGGTAAGTATTCATCACTAATGACGCCCGCGAAGTTCTTGGTACCCGACGTACCCGTCTCGGCCAGCATGCGGCTGACGGCCATGGGCTTCGTGTCACGGTTCGGCATGGCCCCCTGCGCCGCCGTCGTGCGTCGCGTGCGCTTTTTCGGTTGTGGGCTTTGTGGCGCTTCCGCCAGAACCGTTGCCTCTGCCATTTACCATCGCCCCTGCGCGAAATTGCGCGTAGAATGCTGCGCCAGTGCCATTGCCGACCGCTTCTCGGCGCTCATGCCCGATGTCTTGCCGCCCAATGCCTCGCACGCATCGCCCACCGCATCGGCTTGGTCGTCGTGCTTGCCGTTGGGGATTTGTACTAACTCTGTTTCGTAGTCGTAGAGCCATGGTGCCCCCCGTCGATGGAGGACCATTTTGCTGCGATACCGCGCCGCCAGCGTCGCTTGCCGCGAGGCTTTGTCCCCGTGGCGGGCCAATTCGATGATGGGCAGTCCCCGCTTGTTGGCATATTGAATCAACGTCAACTGATACGCCACCTTCTCGATGCCGATGGCGTAGGGGTGCCAATACTGGTAGGCATCGGCAATCGCGTCAGGCTGCTCCGGCCCTGGAATCTTCTTGCGTACAATGTCAATTAAGAAGAAAAAACCCTGGTAGAACGCGACGGTGGCGATAACAAAATAGTCCGCGCGGGTTTTGATGCTGGCGGCGGGGTCAACGGCCTGAAACCAGCGGCACGCGCGGAACGGGATGATCTGTTCCTCACCGCTGGCATTGATGAAGCGAATGAGTTTGCGATCCTCATCCACGTCAAATTGCTGGAAGTGCTCTTTCTTGAAGGTGTTGCCCTCGGCGCTACCCGGATTGCCCTGATAGAGACAGAGGAAGTCGATAGGGTCAGGGAAATCGTTGCGAATGTCGTGCAGCGCCGCGATGGGGAACATTTCGGGCCAATACGAGGTTTCGATCTTCTCCCCATCCAACCCCTCGGTTTCCATGATGGCGGGGAACGTCACCAGTTCGTAGCCCATCTGCGCGAGACGGGGCACCGCATCGTCGTAGTGCCAGCGATTGCACACGAAGATAATGCGTCCGCCTGGCTTTAGGCGCGTTTTGATGACCGTCACGAACCGTTTCAGGAACCGCGCCCGCCACGTGGGGCTGTCGATCTCGTTGGGGTCAAAAGGATCATCGAGGATAATCACGTCGGCGCGACGGCCAATCGCGCCACCCATGTAGCCGATAGACACGTACTGCGGGTCTTTGGCCCCTTGGTGTGCCCAGCCTTCGTTGTCCACGATGGGCCAGCGCCCCGTTTGGTCGCGCCACTTGAAGTACAGCCCTCGGCTCGACCACCCACGTTCAATGTCTGGTCGTACATCAGGAAAGATTTCTTCGTGGCGGCTGTTTTGCTCATAGGTCTGCTGCAAGGTGGTAAGGTAGGCGTTGGCCTTTTCATCGTTCGCGTGCAGGTGCAGGATCAGCTTGGTCGGGTCGTTGCCGATAATCCAGGGGATCGCTATCTCCGAGATCCACGTACTCTTACCCGACCCAGGCGGGCACACCACCACTGACCCTTTGTTCCATTCCTTCGGGGCCACGGCATTGATGATGCCCTTATGGTGCTCCGCCGCTTGGAGTCCCCGCGTGAGGAAGCCGTACATGGCGAGGTCCATGCGCCCCCGCAGCACCTCTAACGCTGATAGTTGGTTCTCAGCTTTGGAGGCTGGCGGGGGTTTGGGCATGGTTAGCACCTATCACAGAAGCGATCATCTACGGTAAACGGGCGATCACAATGGATGCACGTTCGTCTAGGAGAGAACACATGGCATCCTTCGGGGATGGTGTAGGTTTCGCATAATGGGCTGGCAAGGCAAAGGTGCTGTACGAGGAAGGCATTTTGTTCGGCATCATTCGCTTCGAGTAACGACACGATTTCTTCATGAGCGAACGGGGGCACAGAAATAGTAAGGGTGACATTGCTCAAAGCCATGGCTTATCGTTCCTCTTGTCGTTCAAGGTACTCGACGGTGTGTTGGATGATGGCGAATAGTTGCGGGTCGATGCCGAAGCGTTCCCGTTGCTGTTCGAGGTTTAGTGTGCCCCCAGGATTGCACTGCGCCGCCGCCATCCAGTCGCAGACCATTTCCAGCACGTCTAGCAGGTTCATGCCATTGATGCCATCGGAGAAGTGTTCTGGGTGGTGACGGTTTGCCTGATAGTGGTGCGCGATGGCGGGTTTGATGCGCGCGAGTGCCGCACGATATTCCTCTGTGCCATACGTGGCCTTGTCGAAATTGGGAAGGTTGTCGGCGTAAGCATCGAACTCGGCGGGATCAAACTTGGAGTCGTCGTGCGTCGCCGAGCGCCAAATCAGATCGGCAATGACGCCATTCATGAACGCCGCCACCAGCCGCTTGTGCGCAATGACATTCCGCATGTACCGACCAAAGAGTGCAATTCGCATCGTCAATCCCATCTTCCCGCCGCAACAGGGCCACACTCCCAATCAGGGTCGAGGTGCCAATCCCACGCCCATGGGGTCATACTGCGCCGCAGCGTCCGCTTCACCGCTTGGCGAAACAGCCGATGCGCTTGGGTCTTGCGCTTCTTTTTGCTGCCATGCTGACACTGCTCACATGGACATGCCTTGTACTCCCTGAACTTCTGCATGGCTTTCCCGCCTGTCCGCTCAACTAATTTTTGGTGCAGGATTTAGCGTGACGTTGACCCTATATACGCCGACCGCCCCCACAATCATCGGCCCCCATCCTATGACGCGATCCCCCTTCGCCCCTGCATTCATGCGCCCTATCCATTTGTCTGTGAATTGACAATGTATCATATATATGCTATAATGAGAGTGTCAGATGAGACACTGATACAGCACAAGAGACAGGGAGACAAGAGACAATGGATGCACAGTATACGCAAGCTATCGAAGAACTAACCCGCAAGATTCAAGAGCGACGCGCAGCATACTATCACTGGCTCGGCGTCAATGCCGGGCATGCGGCTGCTGCGTTCTTATCCTGGCGTATTGTGTTTGCCGCACGCACCATGCTGCTACAGGGAATGACGGACGCTCAGCTATGGCAGATCACCTGTCGGAGCAAGGGCGTACTACGTACCTCCGCATGTTCGGCGTCCGTTGCCCTCAGCAATCATGCCCCCAAGGTCGCGTATAAACCACGCTATCTGGTGGCGAACTATTGGGGGGAGTAAGTGATGCTGATCACCATATGGACCTATCACCAGTATCGCCGCTGGCTTTACCAGATGCGCTATGATGCGTGGCTCAATGGGTGGGAGTAACTGGGCATCGAGTGACTATGCAAGTGACTACGTACACTGTAGTGAATGTATTCACTACAGTGTACGTAGTCACTGTGCTATCTACAAGGTTTTGCGTCAAAACTCGCTCACAAGATGGCATAATTTTACACATGGTCGCTTGGCTATTCGCTGGCATCTGGGGCCGTGCGAGACTGCACAATCTGCGCATCGGCTATGGCTAACTGCTCCGGGGTGATGATGCCTTGCTGCACCAACTGCTGCAAGATGCGGATCTCATGCTGGTGCTGGTGTACGTGCACCTGTGGTACAGGATCAGGACGTACACGTGCATAGTCTTCCGGCTCGGTGCGCTCTAGTAGCCACGCTGCGGCCTTCCAATCCATATCTGCGGCTGCGGTGATGCGTTGTACGAGCGTCTGGGCACGTTCTGCACGCGCATGATCGAGGCGTTCCACTAATTCCAGATATGGCGACTCGCCAGCCCTGCCACGTGCCAGCCAATCGGCTAGGGTGGATTGACCGATATGCAACGCCATGGCCGCGCGACGCTGCGAGTAACCATCTGCGATAAGCAGACAGATCCGGGCGATCAGGGCATCAGTGAGCAGGCTGGGGCGACCCCCAGCATAGCGGGCGATATCAGATTCACTCATGGGGCGATCCTCCGTTTCTGCATTCTACCCCGTGACTTACTTTTGTCTTTATATTGACAACGATACAAATACATGATATTATTAGAGTGTCGAAGGCGACAAACACAAAACAAGAGACAGAAAAGAGACAAAAACCATGGCAGTTGTAGGGTATGTGCCAGCAGACGCGGGGTATATATTGTGCCCTCCGTGCGCCCACTTTGCGGCGCAGCAATCTGGGCAAGACTTGCAAGATAGTGAACTGTTTGGCGTCATGTTTGATTCCAGCGAGGGCGATAGTTACGACACCTGTGATAGCTGCGGGGAGCGCATCGAGCATGCATTGACAGATGATGGGCGATTGTATGAAGCACGCTATGTGCTGCGTGCTGAGTTGACCGCGCTAGGGATCGGCGTGGAGATGGGCGATAGCATCCAATC
>JACDGC010000278.1:0-814 GCA_013815535.1 Ktedonobacterales bacterium | reverse complement strand
CATCCAATCTGATCACCTGGTCACTCGTATGACGTTGAATCTCTTGCGAAAAGTGGTCGCGGAATATCGCAGCCTCTTATGGGATATGGTCTTTGATGGCACCCCGCGCACCCTGGACAATCTGGTAAAGCGCCGCCACGAACAGATCGCGCGCGACCTATAGCCTGATCGCGGTGGTTCCTTAGACCGGATGAAACAGATCAATAACGCCAAGGATGTTATAGACACTTACTTGGCAGGACAAGCACAAAAAGCAGCGGCATAGATTCCCCCTCCATTCTCCCTATGCAGCGGATGGGCTGCGCGTTCGCTACGCGCCATAGGGGCCAATCGCCGAGACACCACCAGTTAATCTTTTTGTCTGTAAATTGACAATTATAGATTAATATGAGATAATAAGAGTGTCGAAAGCGACTATCACAAGAGAGGCAAGAGACAATGCAAGTAACCGTAAACGTGCAACCGACCCCGCGCAAGCGGTATGCGTTGCCCATGCGAGTGCAGCCAGGGGTCCGAGCGCGCAGCCGCACGATCCTTGCGCTGGCAAGCACGCAAGAAATGCCCAAGATTGCCGCGCCGGATGAGACAACCGCGCGGGCGCAATTTCTGGCCGTGTGTACTGAGGCTGCACAGCAATTACAAGCCGAGGCAGTGCCTCAATTCATCCACGCGCATGCCGAAGTGGACGAACCGATCCTGGTGTTGCGTCCAGTGGCCACGGCGACGCGCAAGCCCGTCATTGATTGGGATGCCGCCATCATGAAAGAACTGCACGATTATCATCTAGCCTTGTGGTTCAATGCCGCAAGTGAAC
>JACDGC010000277.1 GCA_013815535.1 Ktedonobacterales bacterium | reverse complement strand
CGGTGGGCCGCCGATGGGCAATCGCTCTATCTGGTGGGCGAGGCACGCGGCGCCACCAACGTCGTGCAACTGACGCTGGATGGCACGCTCAGCGATGTCACGACGGGCCAGCATCATCTGGTCGGTTTCTCGGTAGATCGGGCGGGCAACACCTTCGCCCTGGCACTGGCAGACACCCAGCAACCCGGCGATATCTTCGTCCACTGGGTCGATTCGGGCGATACCACGCGGCTGACCGACATCAACCACGACATCCTGGCCGAAGTTCGGCTGAGCACCCCGGAGGAGTTCACCTTCACCGGTGCCAAGGGATGGGAGATCGAAGGCTGGATCATGCGGCCCCACGACTTCGACCCTGGCACCGACTATCCGCTCATCCTCGAAATTCATGGCGGACCCGAGACGGCCTATGGCTACACCTTCGTCTTGGAGTTTCAATTGCTGGCGGCGCAGGGCTACATCGTGGTCTATAGCAACCCGCGTGGCAGCACGGGCTATGGGCGCGAATTCACCCAGGCGGTGCGCGGCATCTGGGGCCAAGACGACTACGCCGACATGATGGCGGCGGTCGATGCCGTCATCGCGCGGGGCTCGGTCGACACCGAGCGGCTGGGCGTGACGGGCGGTAGCTATGGCGGCATCATGACCAACTGGATCGTCGGGCACACCGACCGCTTCAAGGCAGCCGTCACCCAGCGCAGCATCAGCAATCTCGCCAGCTTCTTTGGCACCAGCGACGTTGGCCCCTGGTATAGCATCAACCATTGGGATGGCGCGCCCTGGCAGACGCCCGAGCGCCATGCCTTCCACTCGCCCCTGACCTACGTCGAAAAGATCAACACGCCCCTGCTCATCATCCACAGTGAGCAAGATTGGCGCTGCCCCATCTCTGAGGCAGAACAACTCTTCGCCGCCCTAAAGTGGCTGCGCCGCGACACCGAGTTCCTGCGGTTTGAGGGATCGGACCACGACCTCTCGCGCAATGGGCACCCGCGCCTGCGCATCGACCGCCTGAACGCCATTCAGGAATGGTTCACGCGCTACATCCCCACGGGCACGGCCACAAATGCGCACGCTGGCACCGCCAATGGCGTTGGCGACCTGGCCGAGATGGAACCCGTCTCGTCGCACATCTGAGGCGCATCCTGGCGTCATCAGCTCCCCCGGCTCAGCCTGGGGGAGTTTTTTTGCATTGCCAACAAGATACCTTGCGTATTCTCCAGGGATTTCGTATGCTATACCCACGTCACTGGTGGCACACTGTGCAGGATCGCACATCACGGAAGGAGCCGCGTGAAGGTTGGAGCCGTTTCCAGAAAGGCGAAAGCGGCGATGAAACACATGCTGGTGATCGATGATGATGTCGAGACGCGCCACTACCTCATGGCGCTTTTAACTGATGAAGGCTATAGCGTGCAAGAGGTGGGGGACGGGCACGAAGGCCTTGCCTTTCTGCGCGGGGCACCCTATGCTTATGTCGTGCTGCTTGACTATCTGATGCCAAATTTTAATGGATTCGATGTCCTGCGCGCCGCCTTTGGCGAGCCGGGGATGTTTCAACGACACCGCTTCATTATCATGACCTCGCTGCCCGGGCGCATCGTGCCTCCCGAACTCGCGGTCTTTATGACGAACCGCGACATCCCCCTGCTGCACAAACCGTTCGACTTCGATGATGTGTTGCAAGCGGTCGAAGATAGCTGGCAGCACCTGTTATAGCATCGTGCAAAAAGTCCTACCCCTTGGTGCCCCCCATGGGCCATGCATTTGACGACAAGGCGGCATTGTTCCTATGATGCAATGACGGGGTGCAAACAAAGGAAACAATGCGATGACGCAAGTATTGATCGTCGAGAACGATGAGGGGAATCGCTTCGCATTACATCAGATGCTGGTGCTCCAAGGCCACGATGTCATTTCAGTCGCCAGTGGGGCCGCCGCGCTGAACCTCTTGCCAACCCTGCCCCCCGGCATCGTGGTGCTTGATTACCGGATGCCCGTGATCAATGGCGGCGATGTCATGCGTTTCATCGCGGCTGATGCGATGTTGCGCCGCTGCCACGCAGTCATCCTCGTAACGGCCTCGCCTCACGAGCTGCCCCCCGCCACTCATGCGCTGCTCACCCTGCTCGAAGCGCCACTCCTCAGCAAACCCTTCATCATTGACACTTTAGCCGAATCCATCACGGTTGCCACACGACGCCTACAAGCGCACGGTTGCCTCCCCGGCCCCTGCGAGAGCGAGCAATAACCGCCATTCAGCCCCGCTGTGACTCTTGGCCTCCTATCGCCTGGCATGCGGGTTCGGGACATTCGCCCCTGTGGGGGGCATGGTCCCGCACGGTATGCTGAGGGTGCACGAAACGAAGGAACGTTTCCTCAGGAGGGCACCCTGCCATGAGCTTCTTCAGTTCACTCTCCATCAGCGGCTCCGGCTTGACCGCCGAGCAAACGCGCATGGACCTCATCTCTGACAACATCGCCAACGTCAACACGCTGCAAACCGCCGAAGGCGGCCCCTATCAGCGCGAAGAGGCGATCTTCACCCCCATCGGTGCCAACGGCACTGGCGGTCCCCAGACACCCGCCGTACCCACCCCCTTTGGTGGCCGGGCACAACCACTGGCGCAGGGCGTCATGGTCGCGTCCATCGCCACCGACCGTTCCACCGGGCGACTGGTCTTCGACCCCACCAATCCACTGGCGAATAAAACCGGCTATGTCACCTACCCCAACGTCAACCTCGTCACCGAGATCTCCGACATGATGGGGGCAACACGCGCCTATCAAGCCAACGTCACCGCGCTCAACGCCACCAAAGCGATGGCCGCCAAAGCGCTGGAAATTGGCCACGGCGGCTAACCGCGCCAGCCACCTCCTGATCATCCCCCCAATGCCACATCTCTAGAGGAGCCATCATCTATGAATCCCATCAGCACCATGGGGCTGGGCCTTTCGCCCGTGCAGATGCCCCTGCCAACCGATGCTCTGGCGGCGGCGCCCAGCGCGCCCACCCAAGGCCCCAGCGCGACCTTCCAAAACTTCAGCGATCTGCTGGGCAACGCGGTAGAGGCCATCACCAGCAGCCAATCCGCCGCCGACACCGCCGCCACCCAACTCGTCACCGGGCAATCCACCGATGTCCATTCCGTCATGATCGCCATGGAAAAAGCCAAAGTCACCTTTGATATGGCGGTGCAGGTTCGCAACAAATTGCTGGACGGCTATAACGAATTGATGCGCACGCAGGTCTAGCCCGTTAAACCGTGCCGCTCCCGCGCCCCCGGCAAGGGCACGGAAGCGCAGCCAACACCACACGCGCCACAACCAAAGAACCTATTTCCCCCAACACCCCTGCCCATCCCATGCGTGCCACGGTGCCCCAAACCGTGGCACGCGGGGTGGCAGCGTCCCCATGCACTAGAAGGAGTCTCAGCCCATGCCAACCAATCCTGCGGCGCTGCTGGAACGCGCCCGCACCGCATGGCAACGCATCTCGCGATCCCAGCAGATCGCTATGATTGTTGGCGTGGTCGTGTCGGTGGCGCTGGTGATCGGCTTCCTCACGTGGTCGCAACAGACCACCTACGGTGTCCTCTTCAGCAACCTGCAAACGCAAGATGCCTCAGCCATCGTCGCCCAACTCAAGACCAGCAAGATCCCCTACCAGATCGCCAGCAACGGCACCGCCGTCATGGTCCCCACGAACATGGTGGATGAAACGCGCCTGATGCTGGCGGGTAACGGTCTGCCCAGTCAGGGTACCGTTGGCTTCGAGATCTTTGACAAAGCCAACCCACTGACGATGACCGACTTCACCCAACAGCTAGACTATCAGCGCGGCTTGCAGGGCGAACTGGCGCGCACCATTCAACAGATCAATGGGGTCAATGCCGCCTGGGTTGCCATCGTTTTGCCCCAAAGTTCGCTCTACACCGCCGCCCAGCAAGACCCCACCGCCTCCGTCACCGTGCGGATGAACCCCGGGTCGGCATTGGACCCCGGCCAAGTGAAGGCGATGATGCACCTCGTGGCCAGCTCGGTGCAGGGGCTGAAGCCCGAAAACGTGACGGTCGTAGACACCAGCGGCACCAACCTCTCGGATGCGGTCAACGCTGGCTCGCTCAGCAATGGCATCAATCCCTCGACCTATGGCACCGCGCTCGATGTGGAGCATCAATACGAACAGACCCTCGGACAGCAAGCGTCATCCATGCTGGGCACCGTGTTGGGGCCAGGCAAGGCCGTCATCCGTGTGAATGCCCTGCTAAACTGGGACCAGCTTCAGCAAGACAGCACCACGTATCAGCCGAAGGACAATCCCATCGGCAACCAGACCACCAACAACATCGCCACCAATGGCTCGGGGTCCACGACGGGCGGCATCCCCGGCACAGGCAGCAATCTGGTGCCGACCCCCACCGTCACCGTGACAACGGGTGGCAGCACCTATACCCAGACGCAGGCCAATACGGTCTATGATGTCTCCCAGACGGTGGCCCACCTCAACAAGGCCCCCGGCTCGGTGCAGCGCCTGACCGTCGCCGTCTTCCTCGATGGCACCTATGACGCCGCCACCATCACCTCCATCCAAACCGCCGTGTCGAATGCTATCGGGCTGAGCAACACGCGTGGCGACCAGATCACCGTGTCGGCCTTGCCCTTCAACCACAGCACCGACATCGCCGCCCAAAACGCCCTGAAAGCGCAGCAACAACAAAGCCAGATCGAGCTCATCGCGCGCAGCATCGCGCTGGCGTTGGCCGCCGCCGCCCTGTTCTTCTTTGCCTGGCGCGCCACCCACCGCCCGCGCCCCCGTCCCATGGGTGCCAGTGTCGCCCTGGTCAATGAAGTCTCACAGATCGTCAGTCCTGACGGCAAGCTGATGGCCGAAGTGACGACCCCGTTGCAACCCGGCGAACAGTCGCTGCTGATGACCAGCACCAACGACACCGCCAGCTTCTTGGCCGCCGCCCGCCAACGCCAGATGTCGGAAGTCGAGCGGCACCGTGCCGAGGAGATCCGTAAAGGCTTGATCGATTTGACGAAACAACACCCTGATCTGATTGCCAACGTCATTCAAGGATGGTTCGATGCAGAACGCTAAAGATATGGCGCTCATTCCCGCCACGGCGGGGTCGCCCGACTCGATCAATAAACCGCCCAATGGACGCGAGAAAGCCGCCATCTTGCTGGCCTCCCTTGGCCCCGATCTTTCCGCCGATGTGCTCAAGCATCTCTCCAGCACCCTCATCGAACGGGTCATCGCCGAGATGATGTCACTGCGCAAATTCGACCCCACGGTCGTCATGGATGTGATGGAAGAGGGTCTGGTGAAATCTGGCGCGACGGCCTTCAGTGGTGGCGGCATCGATGTCGCCCGCGACATCCTCACCCGCACACTGGGCCAGACAGCCGCAGAAGAGGTGCTCAAGCGCCTCAGCGCCCAGGGGACCAACGCGCCGTTCCAGTTCCTGCGCGACATCGACCGCAACCAGTTCGCCGACTTCCTGGGCGAAGAGCATCCACAGACGGTCGCGCTGATCCTCTCGCGCACCGCCCCCGATCTGACCGCGAATATGTTGCAGCGGCTCGAACCCACCATGCGGGCCGAGGTGGCGCAACGCATTGCCATCATGGAAAACACCTCCCCCGAGGTGGTGCGCGATGTGGAAATGGTGTTGAAAGAACGCCTCTCGGGCGCGGTGCAGCGCAGTTCCACCGGCAGCGGCGGGGTGGACTTCCTGGTGCAGGTGCTCACCCGCACCGACCGCCAGACGGAAAAAGTGCTGCTCGAACATCTCGACATCACCATGCCCGAGATCGCCGACCAGATCCGCTCCAAGATGTTCCTCTTCGAGGATATCGCCAAGTTGGACG
>JACDGC010000276.1 GCA_013815535.1 Ktedonobacterales bacterium | reverse complement strand
CCACATCATCCGCAACCATCTCGATGACGGCCCGCCCCAGGTTCATGAAGAGGATCGCCCCTGCGATGAGGGCAGCGATAATGCTTGGCGCGATCAAGACGAACCGTTGCGCGGGACCAAGTGTCGTGGCATCCTGACTCAGCAGCAGATCAGGCAACCAGAGGCTGGGGAAGAGCCCAAGCAAGCTAGACGCTATCAGCGTCCCCGCCATGCTGATGACGAAAAAGACGAAGCCCGCCACGGTGAACATAAACACAATGCTGCCTGTTTTGATCTGTTGGCGCAAAATGAGGGGGAGGCCATTCGACTCGGCCAACTCTGATGGCGGCGGGTGGCGCGCCAGGGGGGCGATGGTCCCATCGCCACGCGCTGCTGCCTGGATGGTTCGCTCATCATTCAGGAGGGTAGCGAATGGACGCAGAATGAACAATCCCAAAAAGATGATATAGGGACCAACAGGGATGATATTTTCCAACAAGACACCCAAACCCTCATCAGCAAAGAAGAAGCGAATGAGCGAAGGCAACGTTTGGATGGCGAGAACCAGCAAGGCGATGATTGCCCAAAAAGCGATCCGCGCCCAGTTCCCCGTATTTCTGATGTGCATAGCAGACTACCTTTGCGGCACTGTAATCGTCTGCTATGATAGATGATTGGCAGGGTATTGACAACGGTTCATTATGGAGTGATGGATGCCCGTGTACCCATCAAAGAGAGGGGGTTGGCATCACCCGTGACCCATCGATCCGCATCTCCCCGTTGAGCACCGGGGCGGACTCATTCACGGCCTCTTGCACGAAGGGCAGGGCAAACCAGCAAACGCCCAGGCCAAAGAGCAAGCCAGTGATGATGCGCAGCGGGGGATTGCTCTCGCGCCAGCCGAAGAGTTGCGTGCCGCCATCGAGTGCCATCGGCAACAGCATGAGGATGGCGAGGCTCCAGTGCAGCGGACGGATGCGATTGCGCAGCACGCGAAAGAGCATCGTGCCTGCCCAAATGGCGAAGTAGAGCGAGAAGTTGCGCGCACACAGGGCCATCTGGTGCCCAAAGATGAAGAAGGCGTGTGATGGCACCTGCTCACAGATGGCATGGTACGAACGAAAGATCGTCCCCGCCAGATCCGTGAAACCCAGATACGCGAGGATCGGCGTCACGATGGCAATCAACAAGACCAACCCCAACACCCAGTTCAGCAATCCCAACCAATGACCGATCAACCAATCCGCCGCGTTGCGTGCGCCCGTCTCGACTGCATCGCTAAGGGATTGGCGCCACGGCGCGACCGTGCCGGGCATGCGCGTCGTCTGTTGTGCCATAGCGATTACCTCTTCATCAATGCCTGGGCCATGGCCATCTGCGCCGTGGCGTCCATCCGCCCCTCGGCCACGATCACGCCATCCACCATGATGACGGGGATGCGATAGCGATATTCCGCGAAGACCGCCGGGTCGCGGCGGATGTCAACCTCGTCGAGCGCCAATAGTGTATAGCCATCGGGGTCCGCCGCGAAGTCTTCAAGCCACCCCCGCGCGATCTCGCACAGGTGGCACTCGGGCTTCATATACAGCACAACCGTGCGGGATGTCTCCATGAGTGTCCCAGCAACCTCAGACCGTTTCGTGAAGCGTGGCACGCCGTGTGGTGCGGATGTTTGGCGAAGCGGCCACTCCATTTTTTTCAGATGTTTGCGTTATCATATCATACAATACGATCTCAGGACCATTTTCAGAGGCAAACGGGGAGGCACAGCATGGCACTGCAAGCAACAGCAGCCCAGTGGGAGCGCCTGCGCAGCGCTGAGGCAACGCTCTTGGCGCACATTCCTGTCTCCATCACCGCGCATGACATCGCCATCGCGGGCGAACAGATTCACTATCTTGAAGCGGGCGATGCAAAGCTGCCACCATTGGTGTTGGTGCATGGGCGTGGCAGTGCTGCGGCATTGTGGGGGCCGATCCTTCCGCAGTTGGCTGCGCATCGCCACGTGTTCGCAGTGGATATGCGCGGCTGGGGCCTCTCGTCGCGCACACCCTTCACGGGCACTGGTGGCGCTGAAGCCATCGCCTGGTGGCGCGATGGCGTGCTGGGCGTGGTCGATGCCTTGGGCCTGACGCGCTTCGACCTGATCGGCCACTCGCTGGGCGGGATGGTGTCGCTGAGCATCGCTCTCGCACGCGGCTCGCAGATCGACCATCTGCTGCTGGAAGACGCTGCCGGGTTTGCCACCACCTCGCCGCTCGACACGCGGCTCTACTTCGCGCTGGAGCCTGAACGTGTCGCGCCGCTGCTGCCGCGTCCCCTCTTCAACATCGCTGCCCGTGGTTCGGTGAACATCCCCAACCTCACCCCGGCTGCGAAGGCGGCCTATGCCGATTTCGTCTATACGCTGACGACCTTCCCCGGGACGCGGGCAAGTGGCGCACGCGGCTTCAACACCATCCTGGGGGTGGAAGGGGTGCGGTATACGTTGCTCGATCAAGTCCATAATGTCACCCCGTTTACGCGTGCCTTCTGGGGCGTGAAAGATGGCGTCGTCCCACTCAATACCTCTAAAGCGGGCATCGAAATGCTGCCCCACGGCGAACTGGTGACGTTCCCCAATGCCATGCATTCGCCGCACATGGAAGTGCCCGATGTGTTTGCACGTGCCGCCCTGGAATTCTTGGCACGGGGCATCGAAACGCCCGTCAACGCGACCCCTGCCTCTGCGGCTGAGTGATGCTGCTGTTCATCTCGGCGGCGTCTCCCATGCGTTCGCGTTTCTGGCTGGATGCCCTTGCCCGCAATGTCCCCCTTTGACGTGAGGCATTCCATCAGCAGACTCGCGGGTCTAGCGATGCGTAGGGGAGGTGGTCCTGTTCTAGCGGGGGCATAGATGAGTTGAGTGAAACAATTCACAAACAGGCGGCGTGATGAGCCCTGCCCTGGACAGCACCTTGGCAATCGCGTATGCTAGTGGCAAGATGGTGTTGTGCCATCTCGCCATTTTTTTCATGTGAAAGGAGGGCGGTTCGCTTCCTGACCAGATGGACGGGTTGGATGGGCGTGCCGCACTACACCTATGGGTAATCCTGAGAACCAGCCCCCTCCCTATCCGTCCCAACCAGCGGGCACGCCCCCCAACTCCATGCCCCCGCCACTGGGTGGCCCACCCCCTGGCTCCATGCCCCCCCCGCCAGGGTATAGCGCTGGGCCAGGCTACCAGCCTCCGCCAGGCTACGGGGTGCCGCCAGGCTACGGGGTGCCGCCGGGCTACGGCGCTGCGCCGGGCGCACTGCCGCCAACTGGCATCATTCAGGCGCAGTTGCAGTTTTTCATCCGCAACGCCCAAGGTGTGATCACCAAGCCCAGTGTCGCCGCCTTCGACGCCATCCAACAATACGCCAATTGGAACATCCTCTTGGTGGCGCTGGGGGCGGCTGCGCTTGTGCGCGGCGTTTTGGTGGCCATCTCCAGCGCTTATACATCCGCGCTGTTTTTCAATAGCCTGGGGACCAACACTGTCACGTATGGGGTTGGCACGGCGATTGGCACCTTCATCACCACAGCGATTGGCACCTTCATCGGTTTCTTCATTGGTGCTGGCATCTTGTGGTTGATCGCGCGCGCCTTCCAGGGAACTGGCAGCTTCTTGAACTATGCGCATGCGCTTGGCATCGTTTACTTGCCGCTCTACGTCATAGCTGCCGCCTTTGGCCTCATTCCCATCCTGGGTGGGTTAGCCGCCCTGGCCATTGCGGTGTATGCCATCTACTTGGCCGTGTTAGCGACCGCATCGACGCATCGGCTGACGATGGGGAAATCCGTTGCCGTGGTGCTCATTCCGGTGGGTGTTGGCATTCTGCTGGGGATCTGTGTTGCCGCAGTGGCGGCGGCGGCCCTCATCGCACTGTCGCACCGCTAGGGAACGCATCAGTGGCGCGCAGAGCGGCATCAGGGATTCCCTGGTGCCGCTTCGGTTTTTGTCCACATGTGACATACTACACAGCGATAGCATGATTCAGCACGAGAGGATAGGCCACCAATGGACGAGCGTGAGGTGCGCGAACAAAAGCTGCAAGAATTGCGTGCGAACGGCACAGAGCCATATCCCCCACGGCTGAGCACGCCCCGCACGCACACGATCGCAGAGGCACTGGCGGCATTCGATGCCCTGGCTCCGGATAAAACGCCCATCACGCTGGTTGGCCGCATCGTCTTGTGGCGCGACAAAAAGGTCATCTTCGCCAACATCGAAGATGGTTCGGGGCGCATCCAACTCTATCTGCGGCCCGACGACCTGGGTGAACAGTTCGATCTTGTCAAGAAGCTGGATCGTGGCGACTTCATCGAAGTGACGGGCTTCCTATTCGTCACCAAGATGGGCGAACGCACATTGCACGTGACGCACGTGGGCATCCTTTCCAAATCGCTGCGCGGTCTGCCTGAAAAGCACGCGGGGTTGCAAGACACCGAGCTACGCTACCGCAAGCGCTACCTCGATCTGGTCGCCAACCGCGAAGAAGAGCTTCCGCTTTTCGTTGCGCGGGCACGCACCATCAGCGCGCTCCGTCGCTATTTGGATGATCACGGCTATCTGGAAGTCGAAACGCCGATCTTGCAGCCCATCTTCGGCGGCGCGACGGCCAAGCCATTCGTCACTCACCATAATGCGCTGGATCGCGACTTCTTCCTGAGGATCGCGCCCGAGTTATATCTGAAGCGGCTGTTGGTGGGCGGCATCGAGCGCGTCTATGAAGTCGCGCGCAACTTCCGCAATGAGGGCATCGACCGTTCGCACAACCCCGAATTCACCATGCTGGAGTTCTACGAAGCCTACGCCGATTATAACGTCATGATGACGCGCGTCGAGGAGATGACGGTTGCCGCCGCGCAAGCCGTGCTGGGCAAGCTGAGCTTCACCTGGGGCGAGCATGAGATCGACCTATCGCCCCCCTGGCGGCGCGTCACCCTGCATGACGCCATCACCGAATATACCGGCATCGACTACGACCAGTACCCCGACCGCGAGAGCCTGATGGCCATCATGCGCGAACGCGGCATCAAGTTCGATGCCCGCCGGGCTTGGGGCCGCCTGATCGACGAGTTGAAGGATGAGATGTTCCGCTCGGCAGATCCAGCCCTGTTGCAGCCACTCATCCTCTATGACTATCCGCTGGATCTGTCGCCCTTGGCGAAGAAAAAGCCAGGTGCGCCGGGCACGGTGGAACGCTTCCAGGTGCATCTGGCCGGGATGCAACTCGCCACGGCCTTCAGTGAACTGAACGATCCACAGGATCAACGCGCCCGCTTCGAGGATCAATTGGTGCAACGCGAAGGCGGTGATGACGAAGCGCAGGTGCTGGATGACGATTATGTGGAAGCCCTCGAAGTCGGGATGCCGCCTGCGGGGGGCATCGGCATCGGCATTGATCGGCTGGTGATGGCCTTCACGGGGCACGACCACATCCGTGAGGTCATTCTCTTTCCCACCCTCCGCACGATGGACTAGCCACGATGGATGCCGAGGCCATCATCGCCAATGTCGCCGGGCGGCTGCGCGCCGTGCCAGGCATCGCAGCCGTGGTGCTGGGCGGCTCGCGCGCGGCGGGGACGCACAGCGCGGCGTCAGACATCGACATCGGCATCTATTACCACGACGCCGTACGGTTTGATCTGACGGCGTTGGGGGAAGTCGCGACCGCCATTGATGATGCCCACCGCGCCGACCTCGTCACCGCGATTGGTGGTTGGGGACCGTGGGTCATCGGCGGCGGCTGGTTGTCGGTGGGCGGTGTCGCAGTTGATCTGATTTACCGTGACCTGCCACGTGTCACCCATTGGGTCGCGGAAGCCGTCGCGGGACGCTTCGAAGCGCATTATCAGTGGGGCCATCCTCATGGC
>JACDGC010000275.1 GCA_013815535.1 Ktedonobacterales bacterium | reverse complement strand
AACGACCAAGCCTTTGCACTGTTTCTGAAGGGCGATCGCCAGGGGGCGCAAGATGCCTATGTTGGTGTGCCCTTTGACGGCATCGTCACTGCCGCCAACAGCTATCTGCAATCTGTGCACAATCAGGTGATCCAGCAAGAAGCCGATGCTCAAGCGCAGAGCCAGCAAGGGATCATCATCATGCTGGTGATCACATTGCTGGCGATTCTGCTGGGCGTCACGGCCTGCCTGCTGATTGCCGCCAGCATCACGCGCCCGCTGGCCGCGTTGCAGCGCATCTCGCGCCAGGTGGCGGATGGCGACCTCACCTCCGTGCGCGATCTGGTGGCACAGTACCCCGGTCGCGATGAATTGTGCGAGCTCATTCGGTCGCAAGAAGCGATGATCACGCGCCTGCATGAACTGGCGGGGGTGGTCTCGAAGCTTTCCAAGCAAGCCTCTGAATCTGCCAGCCAAATCGCGGATGCGACCCACCAGACCGGGCAAGCCACTGAACAGGTCGCGATGGCCATTCAGAATGTTGCCGATGGGGCGCAGCAGCAATCCATGGGGCTTGAGGCCGCCACGCGGGAAGTCGATCAACTGGATGCGATGAGCCAGAGCTTGCAACAGACGGCGATTGGCTCGGAGTCGGTGATGTCTGAGCTTCGCGAACACATCCACCACGCTGCCGACCGTCTCGCCGCGCTGCAAGAACACTCGGCGCACATCGGGCAGATCATCCAAACCATCGATGAGATCGCCGCTCAGACGAATCTGCTGGCACTGAATGCCGCCATCGAGGCGGCCCGTGCCGGTGAGCAGGGGCGTGGTTTCGCGGTGGTCGCGGAAGAGGTGCGCAAACTGGCTGAGCGCTCCGCGAACGCGGCCAAGGAGATCGCGCAGATCATCGAATTGGCCCTCAAAGAAACGGCGGAGACGGGGCAGGCGATGCAAGATGGGGTGGTGCGCGTCGAAAACGCGGTGCACGCTGTCGGCGAAGCCCGCCAACGCGCTGAACTGATGGCCGAAAATACCACGCGTGCTCACGATGCGTTGAACAAAGTTGCTGTCGTGAGCGAAGGCAACAGTGCCGCCGCCGAGGAAGTGTCGGCCTCTGCCGAAGAGATGACCGCGAACACGCAGATGGCGGTTTCTGCGGCCCAGGTGCTCACTCAAATCGCTGATGAACTCTACGCTTCCGCTAAGGTCTTTCATTGGCGCTATGTCGATGAGAAGCCAACCACTGCGCTCCCGCAGTTGCACCTCGTTCCCAAGTATGACCAGCGCAAAATCTCGTAACACCATGGCGCGTCAGCCTATGGATGGGCTGGCACATTTCCACCTGCGTCGCAGCGACTCCGCCGTGTGCCAACACGGATGGGCGCTTCAGCTTTTCTTACTGGGCAGCAGCGTGATGAACGCGTCATACGACTGCGGCAGATGCTGCAACTTTTCAGGAGTGATCTTGTCATCAGTGGCTTCCACTGCGGTGAGGGCCATTCTTGAGGTTGCTGATCACGGCTCTTTCCACCTGACTTTATTGGCCTTTTTTCCTGAACTTCATAGCATAGACCTTGTGTTTGCCACACCCTAATGCTTGGTCACTGACTTGCCGATGAGTCACACTAAAAGGGAGAAATCGCCATGCAGATGATTGATGGTGCGATTGGCGTGGGATGCCTCGTGCTCACCTTGCTGGGGTGGTGGGTCATTCGATTGCGTTCGGGGGTGTTCCATGGGGCGTTTGGCAGCCCACAGGCCGATCAACATATGCTGCATCTGCTGGAATTGGCGCAATTGTGGCATGCACAAGCGCGGCCTGTCTCCGTCCTTTTCATCAATCATGGGCATCATACGCTGCCACAACCAACGGCTGTCGTGCCCGACACCGACCGTGCCGCGACGCAATGGTATATCAGCCAGTGGCATCATAAGATGGTGTTGATCCAGCAGGCTGCGACGCCAACGCTGCCCCCCACTCTGGAAAGTTCCGCCCAGCAAATCATCGGCATCGACAGCGAGACGCTGGGCCATTTACTCGATCAATGGCACATCCACGCCTCCGCTCATGATGGTCTGTCGCAGCAACGCATCGCCGTGCGGCTGCTTCAGAGTCTGTTGCGTGCATCGCACTATCATTGGGAACATCGGTATGTTGCGCTGTCGCCCCATCAGATTCAGAAGTGGAGCTATGCTGAAGAAGAGGCTGTCGCCTGATCCGCCTATCTCGTGTGTGGGCCGCGCACTGAGGATGGCTTCCCTCAAGCAACCCGGTGCGCCTGCGCTGCCACCCCACCACCTGCAAAGAAAGGCAGGGTATTCATGAGAGATACAGAGATCCTCGAATTCATTGTGGATGGAGATCGCATTACCTATCCCCCGGAAAAAAGCTGGTTAGAATCCTGGTACGGCATCTGGTTATCGATTGCTCTGCCTAAATTCACCGCCGCCGGGTGGCAGATCATGGCCAAGCGCCCGCTCGTTGGCGTGAACAAAACCAGCACTTTTTATGTGTTGCAGCGGTCACTGGATGGTTCGTCTCAAAAATCCTAGTTGCATCCCGCTCTCGCTCATGGCGCTCGGCTATGTGCACCGTGTCGCCAGGCTATCCTGCTGTGGGCACTGTGCTATAGTTGAATATGGGCCAATTCAGAGCATGACACGGCTCTGCCGTGTCACTGGCTCATCTGAGCAGGAGCAGATAACTATGGCAGATTACCTCACCACCGACATCACCTTCCCCAGCAATGGCGGCACGGCGACGGGCTACCTGGCCCGCCCCAGCGATGGCAAGCCCCACCCTGGCATCATCGTCATTCAAGAGTGGTGGGGTGTCAATGCCAACATCAAAGCGATCGCGCAGCGCTTCGCGGAAGCGGGCTTCATTGCCCTGGCACCGGATCTGTATCATGGCAAGGTCATCGACGAACCCAACGAGGCGCAAAAGGCGGCAATGCTGCTGGACCAAGCCGAGGTTGCCAACGATCTGCGCGGCGCTCTGACGGCCCTCCAGGGGTATAGCGATGTCGCGCCGAAAAAGCTCGGCGTGACGGGTTTTTGCCTGGGGGGGCTGATCACGCTGGTCTTCGCGGCCCAGGCCGGGCCAGAGTTGGGGGCCATTGCGCCCTTTTACCCTGGCGGCTATGACCCCACTGAGGACGACGTGCGGCGCATTCAGTGCCCCATACAGCTCGTCTATGGCGAGCGAGACCATTCCAGCCCCGAAGCCACGCGTGAGCGGCTGCGCAAATATCTGACGGACACCGGTAAGACCTTTGATATGATCGTCTACCCTGGGGCCGACCACGCGTTCTTCAATGACACGCGGGCCGAGGTCTATGACGCTGCCGCTGCCGAGGATGCCTGGAACCGCACCGTTTCGTGGTTCACGCGCTACCTGCGATAGTGGCATTCCCTCACATGACGCGGGCCAGCGAGCATTGCGCTCACTGGCCCGTAGCGTATTTCCAGGGCTTATTTTTCAGCGGAAGCGGGGATGCGCGTCGGCATCAGGCGGCCCGACTTATCCTCATCTTCCAACCGGGCCTCTTCGTGATATTCCGCGTCGGTGTTGACCTTCCACGGATCGAAGTGCGAACCCAAGGCGATGTTGCGGGCCGCCAGTAAGGCGGTCATCATCGAGTGGTCCTGGTTATTGTAGTGATGCATGCCATTGCGCCCCACCAGTTGCAGGTTGGGCAGGTTTTGCTGCATGAAGATGCGAATCACATCCAGATGCTGTTTGTAGTTGTCGTCATACACGGGATAGGCCTTGGGTTGGCGCACGACCGCCCCACCGAGGATGTTTTCGGGTTGGCACATCCCCAACTTGACCAGCTCTTGCCCACCCAGTTTGACCAGATCGTCATCGCTGCTTGTCCACATGCCATCGCCCTCAAAGACGAAATATTCCAGCCCCAGGCAGGTCGTTTGTGGGTTGGCAACCATCGACGGGCTCCAGTTCTTAAAGTTCTGGATGCGCCCAGCGATGATGTCAGGGTCGTGCAGATAGATCCAGTTATCGGGGAAGACCTCGGGGAGGTTGAGCACCATCGCCACGGTGAGGAAGTCGCGATACTTCAGCGAACGGGCGGCGTGTTGCACATCAGCGGGCAACGGGGGGTCGCACATCTCCACCAGATTGCGCATGGGCAAGGTCGAGATGAACTGCGCGCCAGGCAGCGAGTGCACCTGATCGGTGGTGTCGCGCACCAACACCTCGGTGACGCGCCCGCCACTGTGGCGGATGCTGACCACCTCTTGCCCCATGAAGACACGCTGACCGCGTGCCTGAATCTGGTCGCGGGCAGTTTCCCACATCTGGCCAGGGCCAAGGCGCGGGTAGCGGAATTGGTCGATGAGGGTCTTGATGACCTCACCGCCCTTTTTCTTTTTCTGCGGCAGCAGGGCACTTTTGATGGCCTCAATCATATTCAGCCCTTTGATGCGTTGCGCTGCCCAGTCTGCTGAGAGTTCTTTGCTGCTGATGCCCCAGACCTTTTCGGTGTAGGTTTTGAAGAAGATCGAGAAAAGCCGATGGCCGAATTGATTGCTCACCCAGTCTTCGAGATTTTTTGGGTCCTTTATGGGATGCAAGCGCGCACCAGCATAACTCGTCAAACAGCGGATGGTTTCGAAGATGCCCAGGCCAAAGAGTGCATTGCTGGCTTTCAGAGGATAATCGAAATATTTGCCCTTATAGAGAATGCGCGAGAGGCGTGGCCGCACGAGTAACTCGTCGCCCATGACTTCCGTCCAAAACGCCTCGACCTCTTCGCTCTTCGAGAAGAAGCGATGGCCGCCGATGTCGAAACGATAGCCCTGGCTTTCGACGGTGCGGCTGATGCCGCCGACATAGCGCGGGTCGGCCTCCAACACCGTCACGGGGATGCGATAGCGCGTCAACTCATAGGCAGCCGTGAGGCCAGCCGGCCCAGCCCCCAGGATGACGACCTGCCGTTGGGGGTCTGGCGGAATCGTGTCATTTGGGAGCGGTGGCACGGCCCCAGGCGCGGGAACCCGCCCCGGTTGTGCCGACCTCAGCCGTGGCAGCGTGGGTGCCAGTTGATCGTGATTATTCGCTTGCATACCTTGTTCCTTTGCGTACTTCGCTGCCATCATAACAAATTGCAGGATCACCTGCAGCCATGTGTGACATACACAGGAAAGGGGGGGGTGAATCTCGCCTCTTCCCGCTGACGATCCATCCATATTAACGAGCGACAGGCTGAATTGGACTCACAACTAGGGCGTTGCCAGCATTTTTGCCCCCCATAGTCTTCGCAATCTCCCGTTTTTTTCGCTGTTTCTAGCCAGATAACGACGCCGTAACGCCCCTGTCGCAGACTGGTGGGGTGAGGTGCAAGGAGCACTCACCCCAGTGGCGAGGGAACACCCGTCATCGGCATGGGAGAGGAAGACATCACCATGATGAGCACAATGTGGCCGCACAGTCGCGCGCTGTTGCGTGCCGGTTCCCTGGCATGGGCGACCATGCTGGCGGTCATCACCGCGCCCGCCTTGGCCCACAAAGCGCAGCGTGCCGACACGCCGCTCCCCCGCATCGTGCTCGTTCATGGTGCCTGGGCAGATGCCTCGAGCTGGAGTGGTGTCATCGAGCGACTGCACAAGAGGGGCTATCTTGTCAGTGCGCCACAGTTGCATCTGCTCTCGCTTGCTGATGACGTGGCTCAGGTGCGTCAGGTGCTGGCGGAGCAAGCGGGACTCACCATTTTGGTGGGCCATTCCTATGGGGGGGCGGTCATCACCGCGCTGGGAGCGGACACCCGCCATGTCGTCGCGCTGGTGTATGTGTCTGCGTTTGCCCCAGATGCGGGTGAGTCCCTCCAGTCGCTGAGCCGCCGTGCCCCACCCTCGCCCGGCGTCGCCGCCCTTCAGGTTGATCAGCAGGGTCTGCTGC
>JACDGC010000274.1 GCA_013815535.1 Ktedonobacterales bacterium | reverse complement strand
GGACTGGGCCGAAGCCGACCGCTTGCGTCGTGAATTGGACGAGCGCTTTGGGGTCGTGGTGAAAGATAGCGCGCAAGGTTCCACGTGGGAACTAACCTAGCTCGCCTTGCTCGATATGTGAAGCTCGCTCCGTGACCGCTTCCCCGGACGGTGGGGAGGCAGTCAACAATTCACCTACCCAGACACGCACCACGTTAGGGATGGGCAGGTCACGGGTGCCAGCGCCATACCCGACCCGTGCCACCGTCATCGCTGGCAAGCCCGGACGGGCGACCTCCGCCAAGATGGCCGCGCCCGTGGGCGTCACTAATTCCATGTCACGCGGGAGGATGGCGGGCGCGGCGACCACGGCCAGCCCGCCCCGCGCGATGATCTCTAAGGTCGCCGGGGCGGGCAGCGGCAGCGGCCCATGAGCCATCCCCCACAGCCCGGCGCTGGCGGGCAGCGGACCCGTGAAGCATTGCTCGATGCCCAGCGATTCCAGCGCAACCATAGCGCCCAGCACGTCCGCCACGGTATCCAACCCACCAAGCTCGTGGAAATGCACTTCTGCACGGGGGACGCGATGCACCTGCGCCTCCGCCTCTGCCAACCGTTCGATGATGGCGCTGGCCCGCCGCTGCACCGTTGCCGAGACTCGCGCACGCGCGATCAGGGCCAACAGGTCATCTGGCCCCAAGTGATCCGGCAATTCTGCCTCATTCGCCGCCACCACAAACTTCAGCGCTCCAATGGCCCCCTTCATGACGACACTGACGCTGACACGCAAACCAGCGATGGCGATGCCACTGATGGCGGCTTGCACGGCGGCAAGATCGGCCCCGGCATCCAGCAGCGCCGCATTGATCATATCCCCTGCCGCCCCCGCCACCGGGTCAAAGTACGCTATCCGAGATGCCATCGCTCGCCTCTTTCCTCATCACCGCGTTTTCCCGCATTGTACAATCTCGCCGCTACCCTTGCCTCTTGCATTTTGCGTACCGCTGTGATACACTGGAAAAGTCCCATGGGGGTATAGCTCAGCTGGGAGAGCGACGCGTTCGCAATGCGTAGGTCAGGGGTTCGAGCCCCCTTACCTCCACCATGAAAACTTAGTGGCATCAAGATGATTGCGGCACTTGGCTTTTTAGCCCTGTGTCGCTTTTTTGTGTCGTGTTGAGGAGGCAAAGAGAGAATCTTACGCGACTTTTGTTCGCGGTGTGACCAAACCAAACAGGCTATCGCGTCGCATGCGTGCATCCCTTGCTCGCTGGCATGATTGGTGCGATATCTTCGCACATGCGTCCAAATATGGTACGATAAGAGTACGAGCCATATCAGCACCGCAGGTGAAGGGAAGAGTGACGCCGATGGCGGATACGCAAAAGAAAAAGGGGCGGGGGAGTGGCTTTTTCACCGTCTCGAATCTGCTAAAAGTGCCGTCGTCGCTCGGTACGCTGCGCAGCTTCATGGACGCGGTGAACTGGAAGACCGCCGAAACCGATATTCAACACGACCTGGAGCGAAAGATCGTCATCGTCGGGCTGGCGAACACGGGCAAATCAACCCTTTTTAATAAGATTCAGGGGAAATATCGCTCGGAGGTTTCGCCCATCGCGGGGACTACGCGCTCACTGGTGGCGGGCCTCTTCGGGCCATTTACGCTCATCGACACCCCCGGTCACCTGCCAGATTTGCAAGAAACCAGCGCCAAAGATGCCGCCGTCATCGTGATGCTGATCGACGGTTCGCAACCCTTGCGTGCCGATGACCGCAAGCTGTTGGCGCGGCTGCAAGCCCTCAAGCGCCCCCTCTTGATCGTCATGAATAAGGCCGATCTCGTGAAGGGCGACCCCGACGTGGCAGCAGGCTCGCTGGCGGCCCAACTCGGCGTCAACGATGTCATTCCCGTTTCGGCGGTCACGGGCTTTAACGTCGCGGTGGATTTGATGCCGGCCATCATCGATGCCAGCCCCGAAGCGGCGCTTGCCGTCGGGCGGGCGCTGCCCGAGTTTCGCCGCGTCGCCGCCGAAAAGCTCATTCGCAACGCGTCGCTGGTGAGCCTGGCAGCAGGGTTGGAACCCATTCCCTTGGTCGATATTCCCGTCATCCTTGGCAACCAGATCCGCATGATCTTGCGGCTGGGGGCGATCTATGGTGAGCCGCTCAGCGCCCAGCATGTGCGCGAATTGATCGGAGCCATCGCGGGTGGGTTGGCCTTCCGCTATTTGGCGGAGGAAGTCGCAAAGGCCGTACCCATCGGGGGCGATCTCGTCTCGGGGGCCATTGCGGGCGCGGGCACATGGGCTATGGGCTATGTGGCTTTGGAATATTATGAAGGTGGCAAAAAGTTGACGCCCGCGCAAATGCGCGAAACGTTTGGGCGGGTCTATGCGCGCGTGCGGCACCAACAGCGTGCGGGCGAATCGCTCAGCGAGCTTTCCGCGCCACCTGCATAAGCACGTCGGTGTGGGGTAAAACCCATATGGCAAGTTTCGCTTAAGCATCAAAAAACGAGGACGGTATGAGGCATGAGCCAGCCTGTCGAGCCACGCGCTGGGCGTGACTTCTTGTGGGGAACGGCCACGGCGGCCTATCAGATCGAAGGCGCATATAACGAAGATGGCAAGGGGCCGTCGATCTGGGACACCTACGCGCACACGCCAGGGAAGATCGAACGTGGTGAGACAGGTGATGTAGCCTGCGACCATTATCATCGCTGGGCAGATGATGTGGAACTGATGGCGCAACTGGGGTTGCGTGCTTACCGCTTCTCGCTAGCGTGGGCGCGCATCTTGCCCGATGGACGTGGCGCGGTGAACGCGGCGGGGTTGGCCTTTTATGATCGCCTGGTAGATGGGCTGCTGGCGCGGGGTATCACGCCCTTCATCACGCTCTATCACTGGGATCTGCCCCAAGCCCTGCAAGAGCGGGGCGGGTGGGTGAACCGCGACACGGCGGCGTCGATGTGTGATTATGCGGATGTGGTGACGCGCCGCTTGGGCGACCGGGTGAAACACTGGATCACGCTCAACGAACCCCACATTTCATCCCACCATGGCTATGTGACGGGCGAGCACGCCCCAGGCTTGCACGCATTCCCGCTCTACTATCCCACCACGCACCATTTGCTGCTGGGGCACGGTTTGGCGCTGCAACCGATCCGCGAGAACGTCCCCGATGCGAAAGTAGGCGTCGCGTTCAGCTTGTCAGAGATGCAGCCTGCCACCGACCGCAACGAAGATTTCGACGCGATGAGCCTGGGCGACGACTTCCACAATGGTGCCTATCTGGATGCCGTCCTGCGGGGTCGCTATCCTGACTCCATCGCCACCGCCATGCCAGAAGACGTGATCCAGGGCAACGATATGGCGGTCATCAGCGGCAAGACGGATATGATCGGGATTAACTATTATATGCGCCTGCTGGTGCGCGCCCACAAAGATGCCCCCGGCTTCGAGATCACGCCGTGGCAACCAGGGCCGCGCACCGAGATGGGCTGGGAACAATATCCACAAGGTTTGAGCTATTGGGTGCGGCGCATCGCCAACGATTTCCCCGATCACGACATCTACATCACGGAAAATGGCGCAGCCTTCCCTGACGTGGTGGATGATGCGGGGCGGGTGGATGACCAGCAGCGGATCGCCTTTCTGCGTGACCACACGCGCGCTGCCCTGGAAACTATGGCCGCCACGCAGGCCCGTCTGAAAGGCTATTTCGTCTGGTCGCTTTTGGATAATTTTGAATGGGCCTATGGCACTCGCCCGCGCTTTGGCCTCATTCACACCAACTTCAAGACGCAAGAGCGCATCATCAAGGAAAGCGGACACTGGTATCGCCGCTTGATCGAGGCGGGGTCGCCTGACGATGCGGGCTAAAAGACACACGAGAATGGGTTGCGGATAAACACTGATGCTCCACGAACTCGCCATCACCGATTTCGCCATCATTCAGGCGGTGCGGCTCCGCTTCACGGCAGGCTTGATCATCTTTACCGGCGAGACGGGCGCGGGCAAATCCATCGTGCTGGATGCCATCGGCGCGGTGTTGGGTGAACGCATGGGTGCGGATGTGGTGCGCGCTGGCGCATCGCGTGCGGTCGTTGAGGCCATCTTTGTGCTGCCCTGGCTCCCCGATGCCTTGGCCGCCTCGCCCCCCGTCGAGGAAGATGCCCCCGCCGTCGCTGAACACGACGAAGAGCCGCCCGATGCCCATGGGCGGCTGGCAGCCCTGCTGCGCGAATATGGCCTGGAAGGCGATGATGACACGCTGATCATCATGCGTGAGATCGCCGCGTCGGGCCGCAGCATCGCGCGCGTCAATGGCCGCACGGTGCCCGTCAACGTGCTGGCGCGCCTGGGCACTTATCTGGTGGACGTGCATGGGCAGGGCGCGCACCTCTCGCTGTTGCATCCCGACCAACACGTCAACTTTCTGGACCGCTATGCCGAGACGGTGGCGCAACGCGAGGCTTTGGCGGTGAAGGTGCGGGCATGGCAGGCACTCAGTCGCGAGATCGCCACATTGCGCCGTGATGAGCGCGAGCTAGAGCGCCGCGCCGAGCTATTGCGCTATCAGGTTGATGAAATCACCAATGCTGATCTGCACCCTGGCGAGATGGCCGAACTGGAGCAAGAACGCACGGTGTTGGCGAACGCCGAGCGCTTGGGCGAAACGGCAGTGCTGGCCCATGCGCTGCTGGCTGGCTCGGATGATGGCGAAGCGCATGGCGCGCTGGATCTGCTCAACGGAGTACATCGCGCGCTGAGCGATTTGGCACGCATCGATGCCAGCCTGGACCCAACCCTGGCCGCCTTCGATGAGCAGCGCTACCAATTGGAAGACATCGCCGCAACGGTACGCGACTATCGCGAACGCGTCGAAGCGAATCCCGTGCGGCTGCAAGAGGTGGAAGAGCGGCTCGACCGCATCACCCGCTTGCGGCGCAAATATGGCGCGACCATCGAGGATATCCTGGCGTATGGCGCGGAGGCTGCCACGGAGCTAGCAGGCATCGAAAACCGAGACGAACGCATTGCAGATCTGGAGGCCCAAATCGAACGCGGGCGCGTGACGCTCGGCCACGCTGCCACTGCGCTCTCGACGAAACGCCAGGCCGCTGCCATCACTATGGCTGCCGCGATGGAAGCCGCGCTGGCGCGGCTCAACATGAGTCGTGCCCGTTTCCTGGTCGGAATCGAGCAGCGGCCAGACCCGCAGGGCGTGCCGGATGCAGCGGGGCAGTCCGTCGCCATCACGTCGACGGGCGTCGACCGGGTCGAGTTCCTGATCGCGCCGAATCCGGGGGAGCCGCCGCGCCCATTGGCCCGCATCGCCTCGGGCGGCGAGACGGCGCGGCTGATGCTGGCGCTCAAGACGATCCTCGCGGGGGCGGATGAGACGCCGACCCTGATCTTCGATGAGATCGACGCGGGCATCAGTGGGTTGACGGGGCAGATCGTCGGCGAGATGCTGTGGCAGTTGGCCCATGGGCATCAGGTGATCTGTGTGACGCACCTGCCGCAGATGGCGGCCTTTGGCGACCAACATTGGCATGTGGCCAAGCGCATCGCCAACGACCGCACCAGCACCGTCGTCACCGAGATGGACACCGCCGCGCGCACGCTCGAATTGGCGCAGATGCTGGGTGGCGTCGCCACAGAATCCGCCGCGCGCAACGCCGCCGAACTGCTCGACCGCGCCATCACCTGGAAAGCCGAACAGGCCGCGCCATCTGTCGCGGCGAACGGCCACAGCCCCAATGGCATCATTGCCCCCAAAAAGCGCGCCCGCACGAAATAGAGCAACTTACAGAGAAGTAGATCAGGCATACATTCTGCGGGAAGTGAAGTATGCGAGCCTATTCCCATGACCTGCGAGAACGTCTGGTGCAAGCGGTGGCCGAAGGTCAGCCCATGAGTGCCG